>JBKBVC010000293.1:0-3504 GCA_046289805.1 Tabrizicola sp. | reverse complement strand
GAGGCGCGGATCTGCCTGACCCGCGACCTGGAGTTCCGGCGCTGCGGGGCGGACGCGATTCGCGACTGCCGTCTGAAAGACGCGGTGCTGGAGCCGGTGCGGTAGGAGGGTCGAGTGGCGGGATCGGCAACCTGAAAAGCAACCGTTGAGGGGAAGTCTGGGGAAAACTGCTTTCTCAAATCGTCGGTGCCGCGGGCGCCTGGGGAAAGCGCCTTCGGGATGATTGATGGATCGAACATCCGATCCCGCCTGGAACAGGTTTACTATACGTCAACCGCGTCTGCGCGTGAAGAAAGCGTCAATCCGCCCACCGTCACCCAAAGGTAGGGAAATCCCTACGTTTCCACTCGAAGGGCGATCTTGCCGACATGCGTCCCCGATTCCAGCCGCCAGTGGGCGGCCGGAGCCTCGGCCAGCGGATAGTCGCTGTCCATGACCACGCGAACCGCCCCGCGTTCGATCATCGGCCAGACATGGGTTTCCACCTCGCGCGCGATGCGGGCCTTCGCCAGGTCGGACTGCGGGCGCAGGGTCGAGCCGGTCAGCGTCAGGCGGCGGGTCATCAGCTCGGCCAGGTTCAGCGTCACCTTGGCGCCTTGCAGGAAGGCGATCTGCACCAGCCGCCCGCCATCGGCCAGCGCCTTCAGGTTCCGCTCGATGTAGGGGCCTCCCACCATGTCGAGGATCAGGTTCGCCCCGCCCACGGCCTTCATCTGGGCAACGAAATCGTCCGTCCGGTGGTTGATCGCCAGCTCGGCGCCAAGCGCGCGGCAGACCTCGCATTTCTCCTCGGTGCCGGCGGTGGCGAAGACCCGCGCCCCAAGAGCCCGGGCAATCTGGATCGCGGTCGTGCCGATGCCGCTGGTGCCGCCGTGGACAAGAAACCGCTCGCCCCCCCGCAGCCCCCCGCGCATCACCACATTCGACCAGACCGTGAAGCAGGTTTCCGGCAGGCAGGCGGCTTCCTTCAGCGACAGGCCCTTCGGGATCGGCAGGGCATGCGCCTCGTGCGTGACGGCATATTCAGCGTAGCCGCCGCCTGGCAACAGCGCGCAGACCTGGTCGCCGATCTGCCAGCGGGTGACGCCCGGACCGAGTTCAACCACCGTGCCGGAACATTCCAGCCCCGGCAGCGGCGAGGCCGAGGGCGGCGGTGCATAGGCCCCGGCGCGTTGCAGCGCGTCGGGCCGGTTCACTCCGGCCCAGGCCACGCGGATCACGATCTGGCCGTGGCCCGGCACTGGAACCGGCACCGAGGCGGGCGTCAGGACATCCGGGCCGCCGGGGGCGGAAATCTCGATGGCAAGCATGCTGTGCGAAAGGGTCATTCTGCGGTCTCAGCCCTGATGGTGGCCCGGAAGGTCGTCCCGCCTTCCTGGCGCACGAATGCTTGCGAAAACCTTTCCGGGTCCGGCCATCATCGCCTTGCCCAGCGGATTTTCCCGGAAACTGGCCTTCAGCTTCTCGACCTGCATCACCTGGTCGATGCGGCGGTCGAGGAAATCCCAGGTCGCCTGATGCCCGGTCGAATCATCGCCCAGCCAGTAGAGCACCGTCGCGCCATACACGGCCGAGAGCGTCGCGCGCTTGGTGTACCAGTTCAGGTCGTCCGAAGTGTCGCCGAGTGCGGTCCAGATCGCGTCCGCCGTCCCCCAGATCGCCCGCGCCCCGTCGGCGGCGTGATGCGGCAGCGAGAACAGCGTCGTGCCCCGACGCACCAGTTCGCGGTCGGCCAGTTCCAGCCGGATGCGGATGGCCCGCGCGATGCGGTCGCGGAAGCGCAGCGCCGAAAGATCGGTCGCGGCCAGCCGCGCCCGCATCTCGGCGTCGCCCCGCGCGTGGTAGGCCAGCGCCAGATCGACCCCGCCGCGCGGAAAGAGCGACCGCGCCAGACCCGGAGCGATTCCGGCGTCGACGGCTGCGGCGGCCAGCGTCCGGTCCGACCAGCCGTCGAAGGGCACATGCGGCAGCGCCGCGTCCAGCAGCTGCGCCTTCACCGGGTCTTGCGTCATCGTCACCCCTCCTGCCGGCATGTGGACAATCCATTCGCGCTTTGTTATAGGCCGCGGGCCTGCACAAGTCAGTGCAACTCTAGCTTAGGAAGGTGGTGACAACCACATGCAGGTCAGCGTCCGCGACAACAACGTCGAACAGGCTCTCCGTGCCCTGAAGAAGAAACTTCAGCGCGAAGGGGTGTTTCGGGAAATGAAGCTCAAGCAGCATTTCGAGAAGCCCTCCGTCAAGAAGGCACGCGAACAGGCCGAGGCGATCCGCCGCGCAAGGAAACTTGCCCGGAAGAAGCTTCAGCGTGAAGGCGGTCTGTAAGACACCGCGACCCTGGGGAAGCGATTCCCGCCCGATCAACCCCCGCGCCCCCGGCCCGGGGGTTTTTCATTTGCCGCATGGGGTCGGCTGCCGCCCGTCCGGAGCCAGCTCGCTGGCATCGGCCAACCACAGATTGTGTGGCGAAATCATGGCGACGGTGTGTTGCAACTTTGGCGGGTATCAACAGACAGTTTCCAGTTTGCGCCACATTTAACAGTATTCTGCCGCAATTCGCCGCCTTACCCTTCACGCATGATCGAGCTTCGCAAACACCCCCGCCAGGACCGGTCCCGTGCCAAGGTGAACGGGATCCTTGCCGCCGCCGCCGATCTCTGCTCGGGCAGGGGGCTGGAGGGGCTGACCACGAACGCCGTGGCCGCCAGGGCGGGTGTCTCGATCGGATCTCTCTATCAGTATTTCCCGGGCAAGCATGCGCTTCTGGCCGCGCTGATCCGGGCCGAGCGGGCGAATCTTCTGGAGGCGGTGGAACGGATCGTTTCCTCGGATGCGGCCAATGACCTGACCAGGCTGGTCGATGAGCTGATCGAGGCGACCGTGGCGCATTACCTGGCGCGTCCGAGCCTGTCGCGCACGCTGAACCTTGCCCGCAGCCAGCTGCCGCCTGATCCGGAAGCCGCCGAGTTCTCGGCCCGCGTCACCGTGCTGATTGCGGCGCGGCTGGACGAGTTGAAGATCGCGCGCCCGGAAACCGCCGCCTAGGACATCCTGGCCATCCTGCGCGGCATGATCGACGCTGCCAGCGAGGCGCAGGAGGCAGACCGCAGCGCGCTGGCCGACCGCACCCGACGCGCGGTGTTCGGCTATCTGCACGCCGCCGCCTAGACCGCCAGCGCCGTCGTCTTCACCACGGTTCGCAGCGCAAAGCTGGACTGCATCTGCCGCACGCCCGGCAGGCGCGACAGGAACTGGCGGTGGATGCGGGCGAAATCCTCGGTATCCTCGGCCATGAGCTTCAGAAGATAATCCGCCGTCCCCGCCATCAGGTGACATTCCAGAAGGTCCGGCACCTTGGCCACCTCGCGCTCGAAGGCATCCAGCAGGTCCTCGGCCTGGCTTTGCAGGGTGATCTCGACAAAGACCGTGGTCATCCGCCCCATGCGCCGGGCATCCAGCAGCGCGACGTAGCCGGCGATGTAGCCCTCTTCCTCCAGCCGCTGC
>JBKBVC010000292.1:0-3513 GCA_046289805.1 Tabrizicola sp. | reverse complement strand
CATGTCCTCGGCCAGACGGTCGGGCGCACGTTTCAGGCCAGCTGCGATGCCGCGCTCGGCGATGCGCGCTGTGGCGTGAACCTCGAGGCATCGGCCTTCACGGGCACCGGCGCGGTGATCGATGTGCTGCGCGACCGCGCCTTCACGGCTTCCGGCCTAGGCACATTTGCGGCAGGCTGGTTCGCGTTTGGCCTTGTCGAATGGTCGACCGGCGCGAATGCCGGGCGGCGGGTCGAGGTGCTGTCGCATGACCTCGTCGACGGCATTGCCGTCCTGACCCTGCTGGAGGCGCCGGTGCGTCCGATCACGGCGACGGATGCCTTCGTGGTCCGGGCGGGCTGCGACAAGCGGATCGCCACCTGCGGGACGAAGTTCGCCAATGTCGCCAACTTCCGCGGCTTTCCGCACATCCCGGGCCAGGACGCGGTCCTGCGCTACGCCACCAAGGACGGCGGCCATGAGGGAGCTGTGTTGTGACGCACATTCTGGGTCAGGGTGAGGCGGACAAGCAGACAGTCCGGGGGACTGTCTGCCCGCCGAACGGACTGCGCTACGCCACCAAGGACGGCGGCCACGAGGGGGCGGTGCTGTGAAGGCCGCCGATCCCGCCCGCGTCATCGCCGCCGCGCGGTCCTGGCTGGGCACGCCCTACCACGATCAGGCCAGCCTGCGCGGGGTCGGCTGCGACTGCCTCGGTCTCGCGCGCGGCGTCTGGCGCGATGTGGTCGGGCCGGAGCCGTTCCCGATCCCGCCCTACAGCCGCGACTGGGGCGAGACGGGGCCGCGCGAGGTGCTGGCCGATGGGGCACGGGCGATGATGCCGGAGGTCGCTCCATCCGAGGCCGGGCTCGGAGCGCTGATCCTGTTCCGCATGATGCCCCGTGCCATCGCCAAGCATGTGGGCATCCTCACCGGCCCGGATACCTTCCTCCACGCCTACGAGCGGCTGGGCGTGATCGAGGAACCGCTGACACCGACATGGCGACGCCGCATCGCCTTCGCCTTCCTGTTCCCCGCACGCTGAGATTTCCGCAATGGCGACGCTTGTCCTCGGTGCCGTCGGTTCCGCCATCGGCGGGGCCTTCGGTGGCGCGATCCTCGGCTTTTCCGGGGCCGCCATCGGTGGCTTCATCGGATCGACCATCGGTTCGGTGGTGGACAGCTGGATCGTGTCCTCGCTCGCGCCCACGCAGAAGATCGAAGGCCAGCGCCTCGACAGCTTGCGGATCACTTCGGCGACCGAGGGGGCGATCATCCCGCGCCTCTACGGCCGCATGCGCATCGGCGGCAACATCATCTGGGCCACGGATTTCCGCGAGGAGACGAAGACCACGACGCAGGGTGGCGGCAAGGGCGGTGGCGGCGGCAAGGTCCGGACGACGGAATACCTCTACTACGCCAGCTTCGCAGTCGCCTTGTGTGAAGGCCCGATCACCGGCATCGGCCGCATCTGGGCTGACGGCAAGCCGCTCGACATGACCGGCATCACATGGCGCTGGTATTCAGGCGACGAGACCCAGACGCCTGACCCGTTCATCTCCGCGAAAATGGGGGCGGCCAACACCCCGGCCTATCGCGGTACGGCCTATGTGGTCTTCGAGGAACTGTCGCTTTCCACCTACGGCAACCGCCTGCCGCAGCTCAGCTTCGAGGTCTTCCGCCCGCTCCCGGATCCCGACACCGCCGAGGGGCTGGTCAAGGCGGTGACGATGATCCCGGCCTCTGGCGAGTTCACCTATGCGACGGAAACGATCCGCAAGAGCGCGGGCGGCTTCGGCGGCACGACCTCGGCCGAGAATCTGAACGCGCTGCCGGATGAGGCCGACATCGTCGTCGCATTGGACCGCCTGCAAGCCATGGCCCCGGCGGTGGAAAGCGTCAGCCTCGTCGTTGCGTGGTTCGGCAATGACCTGCGCGCGGGCAATTGCACGATCAAGCCCGGCGTTGAGGTGGCGGCCAAGGTCACCAGCCCCAAGACCTGGACAGTCAACGGCGTGGCACGGGCGAATGCGCATCTGGTCAGCCGTGACGCCGAGGACCGTCCCGTCTACGGCGGCACGCCCGCCGACTTTGCGGTGGTGCAGGCGATCCGCGAGATGAAGGCCCGCGGGCTGCGGGTGACTTTCTACCCGTTCCTGCTGATGGACGTTCCGCCCGGCAACACGCTGCCGAACCCCTACAGCGCCAACGCTGCCACACCGGGCCAGCCCAGCTTCCCCTGGCGGGGCAGGATCACCTGCTCCCCTGCGCCGGGATATGCGGGGACTGTGGACAAGACCGCCGCCGCCGCAACGCAGGTCTCCAGCTTCTTCGGCGCGGCCACGCCGGCGCAGTTCGCGATCTCCGGCGACACCGTCAGCTGGACCGGTCCCTCGAGCGATTGGGGTCTGCGCCGGATGATCCTGCATTACGCCCATCTCTGCGCCGCTGCCGGCGGCGTCGACGCCTTCCTGATCGGCTCGGAGATGCGCGGGCTGACCACCATCCGCTCCAGCGCCAGCGCCTATCCGGCCGTCACCGCCTTCAAGGCACTGGCGGCCGATGTGAAGGCCATCCTCGGGGCTGGCACCAGGGTGGGCTACGCCGCCGACTGGTCGGAGTATTTCGGCCATCAGCCGGGCGACGGCAGCGGCGATGTCCATTTCCACCTCGACCCGCTCTGGGCGGACGCCAACACCGACTTCATCGGCATCGACAACTACATGCCACTGTCGGACTGGCGCGACGGCTTCGACCATGCCGATGCGCTTGAAGGCTGGCCCGCCATCCATTACAGGGGATATCTGCAGGCCAACATCGCAGGCGGCGAGGGCTTCGACTGGTTCTACGCCAGCACCGCCGACCGGTCGGCCCAAGTCCGGACCCCCATCACGGATGGTGCTGCAGGCAAGCCCTGGGTCTTCCGCTACAAGGATCTGCGCGCCTGGTGGTCGAACCCGCATTTCAACCGGCCGGGCGGGGTGGAAAGCGGCACGCCCACCGCATGGGTGCCGCAATCGAAGCCCGTCTGGTTCACCGAACTCGGCTGCCCGGCCATCGACCGGGGCACGAACCAGCCGAACGTCTTCTTCGACCCGAAGTCGTCCGAGAGCTTCACGCCGTATTTCTCCCGCGGATGGCGCGACGATGCCATCCAGCGTGCCTATCTGGAAGCCAGCTATCTCTGGTGGGGACAGGCGGCGAACAACCCGACTTCCGCGATCTACGGCGGCCGGATGGTCCACGTCCCCGAATGCGCTGCCTGGACGTGGGACGCGCGGCCCTATCCGTTCTTCCCCGAGCTGACCGGGGTCTGGACAGACGGCCCGAACTGGCGGCTCGGGCACTGGCTGACCGGACGACTGGGCGCCGTGTCTCTGGCCGCCCTTGTGCGGCACCTCTGCCTACGCTCTGGGCTCGACGAGGCGCTGATCGACGTCTCCGGCCTCTGGGGCGCTGTCGAGGGCTATGTCATCGGCGCGCTGGAAAGCCCCCGCGCCTCGATTTCCACGCTGGCACAGCATTTCGGCTTCG
>JBKBVC010000291.1:0-3521 GCA_046289805.1 Tabrizicola sp. | reverse complement strand
TGTGGGTGCCCGAGCCTGCTGTTGTTGACCGCCGTCAAATCCGCTTGACCCGCGCCGGTGCGGCAGGTTTGGGAATTGCGCCCTCTGTTCTGTGGGGTTAGGGGCATGCAGCACCGGAGCACGCGCCATGCGGATGATCGACACCTTCCTCAAGCCGATGCACCCCGAGGGGTGGAAGTTCGTTCCCATCTTTGCGGTCGTCACGCTGGTCCTGTTCTGGATCTGGGACCCGCTGGGCTTGCTGGGGCTGGGCCTGACCGTCTGGTGCTACTACTTCTTCCGCGACCCGAAGCGGGCTGTACCGGAGAACGCGGGCCTCATGGTCAGCCCTGCGGATGGCGTCGTCAGCCTGATCGAGCGCGCCGTGCCCCCGGCCGAACTGGGCATGGGACCGGAGCCCCTGACCCGGATCAGCGTCTTCATGTCGGTCTTCAACTGCCATGTGAACCGCGCGCCGATCGCCGGGCGGGTGACGGCGGTCGCCTACCGGCCGGGCAAGTTCTTCAATGCCTCGCTGGACAAGGCATCCGAGGAGAACGAGCGCAACGCGATCGCCATCGAGATGGCGGACGGGCGCAGGATCGCGGTCGTCCAGATCGCGGGCCTCGTCGCGCGGCGCATCCTGTGCTGGAAGGCGGAAGGTGACCGGGTGCGCACCGGCGAGCGGTTCGGCCTGATCCGCTTTGGCAGCCGGCTGGATGTCTATCTGCCCGAGGGGGTGGAGCCGCAGGTCGCGCTGGGCCAGACCACGATCGCGGGCGAGACGGTGATCGCGCTGATCGGCCAGGACGCCCCGGCCCGCGCCGCGCGGGTGGAATAGGCCATGGTCGCGCCCGCCGAACCGCCGCGGCAGCTGTTGCTGCTGAAGCTTCTGCCCAATCTGGTGTCGATCCTGGCGCTGTGCGCAGGTTTGACCGCGATCCGCTATGCGATCGTGGGCAACTTTTCGCTGTCGGTGCTGCTGATCGGGGTGGCGGCGGCGCTGGATGGCCTCGACGGGCGGCTGGCGCGGATGCTGAAGTCGGAAAGCGCGATCGGGGCGGAACTGGACAGCCTGTGCGATTTCGTCAACTTCGGCGTGACCCCGGCGCTGGTGCTGTATCTCTGGGGGCTGAAGCCCGAAACCAGCCTGGGCTGGATCGCGGTGCTGGTCTATGTCGTCTGCTGCATGCTGCGCCTGGCGCGGTTCAATGTCGGAGCGAAGGTCCCGGTCGGCGAGGCCGCAGAAAAGACCAGCTTCATCGGCGTGCCCTCGCCGGCCGGCGCGATGCTGGTGCTGTCGCCGCTCTATCTGTCCTTCGCCACCGACCGGGCCCTGACGCTGCCGCCGGTGGTGGTGGTGGCCTGGATGGCGGGGATCGGGGCGCTGATGATCAGCCGGGTCCGCACGCCATCGCTGAAGCGCATCACCATCTCGGCCGAACTTGCCCGCTATGCCCTGGTCGGCGCGGTCGTGGTGGTGGCGGCGCTGCTGACCTATCCCTGGGTCACGCTGCTGACCCTGTGCCTGGCCTATCTTGCGGCTGTACTGTGGCTGGCGCTGCGGAGTGTCCGGAAGCTAGGTTCCACCTGAACGTGCGGCGCCTGGTCTGCTTTCGCTTGCCATTCGCGGATACCCCGTCACAGTCCGTCCCGGAGAGGCTGCAAGGGAATCATGCCGATGCAGGAAGATGCGATCCGCAAGTCCTATCGCCGCTGGGCGCCGGTCTATGATCTGACCTTCGGCCGGATAACACAGGGCGGGCGGATCCTGGCCGCGCGCCACGTCAACCTGCAAGGCGGATCGGTGCTGGAGGTCGGCATCGGCACCGGCCTTGCGCTGGAGTTCTACGGTCCGCACGTTCGGGTCACGGGGATCGACCTGTCCGAGGACATGCTGCGCGAGGCCGAGGCGCGGGTGCGCCGCAAGCGTCTGCGCAACGTCGATGGCCTCTATCCTATGGACGCACGCGAGATCGCCTTTGCCGATGCCAGTTTCGATCATGTCGCCGCCATGCACATCATGTCGGTCGTCCCCGAACCGGAACGGGTGCTGGACGAGATGGTGCGCGTCGTCCGCCCCGGCGGTTCGGTCCTGATCGCCAACCATTTCGCCGGCCGCGCCGAGGGCTGGTCCTTCGCCGAGCGCCTGGCCGCGCCGCTGGCCGACTGGCTGGGCTGGCACGCCGATTTCCCGATCGAGAGGGTGCTTGGTCATCCCGGCCTGCGGCTGGAGGAAACCCGTCAGGTCCGTCCCTTCGGCCTGATGACCTTCCTGCGCTTCCGCCGGGTTGAAACGGGCGGCAAAACCTGACCTAGTGTCGGCCGCAACGGCAGCGGAGGACACTATGAAACCGGTCAGATGGGGTGTGCTGGGCGCGGCGCGGTTCGCGCGGGAACACATGGCGCCGGCGATCCACGCCGCCGAGGGGGCGGAGCTGGCGGCGCTGGCGACCTCGGACCCCGCCAAGGCCGAGGGCTTCCGTGCCTTCTGCCCCGGCCTTGCGGTGCACGACAGCTATGAGGCGCTGCTGTCCGACCCCACGATCGACGCGATCTACATTCCGCTGCCAAATCACCTGCATGTGGAGTGGACGCTGAAGGCGCTGGCGGCGGGCAAGCATGTTCTGACCGAAAAGCCCATCGCCCTGCGCGCCGAGGAGATCGACCGCATCATCGCGGCGCGCGACGCTTCGGGTCTGCTGGCGGCGGAAGCCTACATGATCGTCCACCATCCCCAGTGGCAGCGCGCGAAGGAATGGTTCGAGGCCGGCGAGATCGGCGATCTGGTCCATGCCGACGTGGCCTTCAGTTTCAACCTCACCGACATGGGCAACATCCGCATGAAGCCGGAAACCGGCGGCGGCAGCTTGCGCGACATCGGGGTCTATACCTTCGGCTGCGTCCGCTTCGTCACCGGGGCCGAGCCGGTGGACATCTCGGCCCGCATCCACCGCGACAACGGGGTGGACACATTCGCCCAGGTCGCTGCGGTGATGGAGGGGCAGCGGGGGCGGTTCACCTATGGCTCGATGACCTCGATGCGGATGTACAACCGGCAGGTGGCGACGTTCCAGGGCACGAAGGGCATGATCCGGCTGGAAGGCGGGCCGTTCAACGCCAACGTGAATGATCTGGCCGAGGTGGAGCTGCATCGCGATGGCAACCGGGTGACGGTCGAACGCTTTCCGACCGCGAACCACTACAAGCTTCAGGTCGAGGCCTTCGGTCGTTCCGTGCGGACCGGCGCCGCCTATCCCTGCCCGCTGGAATTCGTGCGCGGAACGCAGGCGATGATGGACCGGACCTACGACGTGGCGGTCGAGATCTGACGCGCCGCTCGTCGATGACTGCGTCACTCCTCGCTCGGGGCATGGCGCATCACGACGAGGAGACGAAGTCGAACGAGGAGGGGTCCGGGGGTTTCCTCGGGCCGATCCGGCGCATAGATGAAGCGAAAGTCTTCCGGAGGATACCATGACCCTTGACCTGCCCCAGCCCCTGTTCGACGCCAATGCCTCCGGGGGCGGGTTCGGGGATCT
>JBKBVC010000290.1:0-3524 GCA_046289805.1 Tabrizicola sp. | reverse complement strand
CCTGCGGTCCTGAAGTGGCCAAAAGGGCCGCAGGGGCCGAAACGGGTGCCGAAACGGGGGATGATCCCCGGCAAGGCCGGGCAGCGGTAAGACTGCCGGGGGTGCCCTGTCCGGGCGCCCCATCGGCTG
This sequence comes from Tabrizicola sp., assembly GCA_046289805.1. Classification (GTDB taxonomy): domain Bacteria; phylum Pseudomonadota; class Alphaproteobacteria; order Rhodobacterales; family Rhodobacteraceae; genus Tabrizicola. The sequence goes on along the minus strand of JBKBVC010000290.1, from coordinate 3,395 downwards.
TGCCGCCAGCGCGACAGCCAATGCAGCGCGGTCCACCGGACAGGGCCGCGCGACACGCTCATCACCATCGCCCCGCCGGGCAGGGTCGTAGGCCTCGGCGTCCTGTGGAATACCCGCCAGCCCGCGCCAGCTGACCACCGTCAGCCTGTCCAGGGGAATGCGCGGGCGAAGAGGCCCGAGGTGCTTTGGGCCAGGGTGGATGCAAGGAAGGGCGGCACACCCAGGCGAGGGGCCGCTACCATGGCCGGGGCGCCTTGGGCAGCAAGGGCCATTGCGTCGGCTCGTGGCCGTAGATCAGCAGCGCCTCGGGCGGGGCGACGGACAGAAGATAGCTGGCCGAGGCCTGCGACGCGGCGGGATCGGCGGAGTCGGCAAAGCCCTCGGCGGGTTCGGAGATGCGGTTCAGCGCGTCGATGGCCAGGATCGCGCTGCGCCCGTCCGCCAGCGTCACCAGCGCCGACAGGTGCCCCGCCGTGTGGCCGGGGGTGGGGACCAGGGTCAGCCCCTCGCAGACCGGGGTGTCGGCCTCGATTCGGATGTAGGTCGTCTCGGGCCAGGCGATCGGTCGGGCATCGCCGAAGTAGAGCGGTGCGGGCTCGGCCCGTTCGCGGGCGGTCAGGACGACGGGGGCATGGGCGAAAAGCGGCAGCGAGCCGACATGGTCGATGTGCCCGTGGCTGAGGATCACCAGGTCGATGTCGGCGGGTGTCAGGCCCAGAAGCGCCAGCGCGCCCTCGGCGGTCTGGTCAGGGCGGAAGTCGATCAGCCGGCCGAAGCGGGGCAGCCCGTCGCGCGCGGGGCGGTCGGGGTCGGTCAGGTAGTCCGGGGGAAAGCCCGTGTCGATCAGGATGCGCTGGCCGCGGTCGGTTTCCAGGAGATAGGCCGGGATGCCGATGATCCGCTCGCCGCCCCGCACCTCGAACAGGCCGAGATCGAGGATGAAAAGCCGCTCGATGCGTCCCGGCAGGATCAAAACTGCAACTCGGTCAGATGGAAGCCCTGTTGCTGAAGCAGGTTCAGCACCCCCTGCTCGCCGGACAGATGCAGCGCGCCGAAGGCGGCGACCACCGGGCCTTCCTTGGCCGCCTGGGTCAGCACCGGAATCCAGGCACGGTTGCGGGCATTCATCAGCAGCTCTTCCATCCGCGCGAATTCCGCATCCACCTGTTCGCGGGTATAGCCGGGCAGGTCATAGCTGATCTGGCGCATGAACTCCCAGATCTCGCGGCTGCGGCCTGCGAAATAGCTGTCGGCCAGGGTGACGGCGTGATCCTCGGACCGGTCCTCGAGCGCGAGCGTGGATTTCAGCATGGCCAGGATCTCCTCGTCGGTCATGCTGTCGAACAGGGTAAAGATCGTGTCGTAGGGCTCCAGTGCCCGGACAGGCGTGCCCGCCGCCAGGGCCGCGTCGATCACCATCCCGTCTAGACCCTTGGGGTCGGCCATCTGCTCCATGGCGCAGGGCGGGATGGCCAGGACGGCCAGCACATACCAGGGCCGGAACTTCGCCGCCATGAAGCCGGGAATGCCGCGTTTCGACATGGCATCGGAAAGTTGCGCCCAGACCTCGGCCGGCAGCTGCTCGAAGAGGGTCGGACCGCTGGTGATGAACATGCGCGCGGGGTCGCGGGCCACCAGGTCCGTCAGCGCCTTTTCCTCCTCGGGGCCGGATTCGACCAGCACGGTCGTAGCGTCGGCAATGAAGAGTTTCAGCTTGTCGAGGTTCGCCTGATGGCGCGGGTCGTCGAAGTGGTAGGTGCCGGCGATGGTGATGACCTCGTCGCCGCGCACCGCCTGCCAGAAATTTCCGCGCGGGAAGGGGACGGATTCGGCGGCGGCATGGATCCTGTCGAGCCTTGCGGGATCCATGTCCTCGAAAAGGTTGCGCCCCCCGCAGAGCGCCAGCGCGGGCAGCGCGTGCAGGAAGGACAGGGCAAGGGCAAGGGCGGCGGCGGCAAGGCGGGACATGGGCACCATTGGGCGGTTGCGACGGATGATCGGCATCGTGGCACCGGGCCGGCAAAAGGCAATGCGAAAAACCGCGCGTTACGCCCGGGCAGGGGTGTTGACAGGCGGGGTGGGATTGCCTACCTCACCGCCGTTAGCACTCACCCCGCATGAGTGCTAATCGAATTCAAACCTGGTGACTCAAGGGAGAACCTCCAGATGGCTTTCAAACCCCTGCATGACCGCGTTCTGGTCAAGCGCGTCCAGTCCGATGAAAAGACCAAGGGCGGGCTGATCATCCCCGACACCGCCAAGGAAAAGCCCGCCGAGGGCGAAGTGATTGCCGTGGGCGAAGGCGCCCGCAAGGATTCGGGCGAGCTGATCGCGCCGTCGGTGAAGGCGGGTGACCGCATCCTGTTCGGCAAGTGGTCGGGCACCGAAGTGACGCTGAACGGCGAAGAGCTGCTGATCATGAAGGAAAGCGACATCCTCGGGATCATTTCCTGAAGGGAGTCGGGGTGAACTCCGACCTACGCAATCCATAACCCATTCAAGGAGCTGTCATAATGGCTGCTCAAGACGTCAACATCCTCGCCGATGCCGTCAAGGTGACGCTGGGCCCGAAAGGCCGCAACGTGGTGATCGACAAGTCCTTCGGCGCTCCGCGCATCACCAAGGACGGCGTGACCGTCGCCAAGGAAATCGAACTGGCCGACAAGTTCGAGAACATGGGCGCGCAGATGGTGAAGGAAGTCGCTTCCCGCACCAATGACGAAGCCGGCGACGGCACCACCACCGCGACCGTCCTGGCCCAGGCGATCATCCGCGAGGGCATGAAGTCGGTCGCCGCCGGTCTGAACCCGATGGACCTGAAGCGCGGCATCGACCTGGCGACCAGCAAGGTCGTCGAGCAGATCAAGGCCATGGCCCGCCCGGTGAAGGACTCGGACGAAGTCGCCCAGGTCGGCACCATCTCGGCCAACGGCGAAGCCCAGATCGGCCGCTTCATCGCTGACGCGATGCAGAAGGTCGGCAACGAGGGTGTGATCACCGTCGAAGAGAACAAGGGCATGGAGACCGAAGTCGAAGTGGTCGAAGGGATGCAGTTCGACCGCGGCTACCTGTCGCCCTACTTCGTCACCAACGCCGACAAGATGGTGGCGGAACTGGAAGACGCCTTCATCCTGCTGCACGAGAAGAAGCTGTCGTCGCTCCAGCCGATGGTTCCGCTGCTGGAAGCCGTCATCCAGTCGCAGAAGCCGCTGGTCATCGTTGCTGAAGACGTCGAAGGCGAGGCTCTGGCCACGCTGGTCGTCAACAAGCTGCGCGGCGGTCTGAAGATCGCTGCCGTGAAGGCTCCGGGCTTCGGCGACCGTCGCAAGGCCATGCTGCAGGACATCGCGATCCTGACCGGCGGTCAGGTCATCAGTGAGGACCTGGGCATGAAG
>JBKBVC010000289.1:2911-3569 GCA_046289805.1 Tabrizicola sp. | reverse complement strand
AAACGCCAAGCAGGCGCTTGACTTCCTCGTCGCCGGTGGAGGCGGCGACTTCATTCACGTTGGCCGAGGTGATGCCCTTTTCCTCGGCGATCAAGAGCGCGTAGTAGGTCCAGCGCACGATGTCGCCCCACTGGTTGTCGCCATGACGGACGACCGGACCCAGCGGCTCCTTCGAGATGATCTCGGGCAGGATGATGTGGTTCTCGGCATCCGGCATGGTCGCGCGGCTGGCGGCCAGGCCCGAGGCGTCGGTGGTGTAGGCGTCGCAGGCACCGGCCAGATACTGGCGCTGCGCTTCCGAGTCGTCTGCCACGGTGACCGGCTGGTAGCTGATGTTGTTCTGCTTGAAGAAGTCGGCCAGGTTCAGCTCGGTCGTGGTGCCGGTCTGGATGCAGACGGTCGCGCCGTCCAGTTCCTTGGCCGAGGACACGCCGAGGTCCTTCTTCACCATGAAACCCTGGCCGTCGTAGTAGTTCACCGCCACGAAATCCAGCGCCAGTTCGGTATCGCGCGAGAACGTCCAGGTCGAGTTGCGGACCAGGAGGTCCACCTCGCCGGACTGCAGCGCGGTGAAGCGGGTCTCGCCAGTGGTCGGCAGGAACTTCACCTTGGTCGCGTCACCCAGGACGACGGCCGCGACGGCCCGGCAAAGGTCCAC
>JBKBVC010000289.1:0-2901 GCA_046289805.1 Tabrizicola sp. | reverse complement strand
TTGCCGTTGGCATCCGGAGCGCCAAAGCCGGTCAGGCCGGTGTTGGACCCGCAGATCAGCTCGCCACGCGCCTTTACGTCGTCGAGGGTGCCGGCCACAGCCATGCCCGAGACGAGCGCGGTTGCCGCCAACGCGCCGAAGATTACCGTTTTCTTCATTCTTACCTCTTCCTGAGTAAGTGACCCTTCACGGATCACGTTTTATGCAGCGCGATCCTGTCGCGCAGTTTCCGGTGCAGGCGCATTCGTGCCCCACTGAAGGCCAGTTTCGGCGAAAGCGCTTTTGTTGGTCAAGCGGCCTCTGGCGGATTCGGGAAAAATGCCTGTTTTCGTCGGGTTAGAGCAGCCGATCAGCCTCGGGATCCAGGGTTGCACAGGATCTGGGCAATCTTGTTACCCGCACAATTCATAGAATCGGTCCGCGTCCAGGAAGGCGGCGTGCTTGCGACGGGCGACATCTGCGGCCTCCTCGTCCTCCCCCCACTGCGAAACCTGCCAGTCCTCGTCGATCCGCGACAGGCGCCAGGCCTCTTCCACGCCCACCCGCCCCCGGGTCAGCGCCAGCGCAAGGACCAGCGATCCGGACAGTGCGACGAGGTCATGGAAGGCCGCCAGCCGGAAGGCGGTCATGCCGCCGACGAGATCCCGCAGCACCGCAAGGCTCGTCTCAGGCTGCGCCACATGGACCACGCCCGCCGTCGTCCGCAGCGGCGCCCCCAGGGTCGAGGCGCACCATTCCAGAAGCGGATCCCAGGCCTCGGACTGCCGCCTTACCAGCGCGTCCGGTCCCTCGGCGCGATAGCACAACAGGTCGCTGCCGCCATAGTCCGAGACCATCCGCGCGATCACGTCGAAATCGGTCGCCACGGTGTCGATGGCCGAGTTCGCCATGCGGGTGAAGGGCATCGAGGCCGGATCGACCCTGTCGCCCTGCGCCTGCCATTCCGCCGCAACCGCCTCGGCCAGTCCGGCGGTCGGCAGGATCAGCAGCGCCTTGCGCGGCGTGCGCAGCGGGCGGGTGTCCAGCTGCACGGCAAAGCCGCCCTCGGCCGGGACGGCGCTTGCCGTGGTCCAGAACCGGCGCGGGGCCCATTCGCTCACCGGATCACCTCGAAGGGATCGGCTGGCACGTCGTCCTCCTTCCAGTCCAGAAGCTTCCAGGTCCGCGCCATGTGTTCGGGCAGGGGCGCGGTGAAGGTCATCTGCTTCTTCAGGATCGGATGCTCGATCGTCAGCGATCGCGCATGCAGGTGCAGCTTCTTCGACAGCTCGCCTCCGGTGCCGGCCCCCCAGCCGTCGCCAAGGTTCTCGGACCGGCTGCCGCCATACTTGCCGTCGCCCAGGATCGGATGGCCGATCTCGGCCATATGGGCACGCAGCTGGTGGGTGCGGCCCGTGACGGGCTCCAGCGCCATCCAGCTGAGGCGCGAGCCCAGAAACCACAGCGTGAAATAGTCCGTATGGGCGCGCTTGGCCTCGGGGTGCTCGGCCATCTTGGCGGGATGGACGCAGAGCATCCTCTCGCCCTCGCCCCCCCTGCCCCGGCCCGGAGCCTTTTCCAGCGCGAACTTGATCGACCCCTGACGGGGATGGGGGACACCTGCCACGACGGCCCAGTAGATCTTGCGCGCATTGCGATGCCGCAGCGCCTCGGACAGCGCGCGCGCCACGCGGTCGGTCCGGGCCAGCATCAGGACGCCCGAGGTATCCTTGTCAAGCCGGTGCACCAGCTTGGGCTTGTCCTTGTAGCCGAACTTCAGCGCCTCGGCGAGGCCGTCCACATGCCGCCCGCCCTGCCCCGAGCCGCCTTGCGAGGGCAGCCCGGCGGGCTTGTTCAGCACGATCAGGTGCTCGTCCTTGTAGAGCACTGCCGCCTGAATCATCTTCGCATCCGCCGCGCTGATCCCGGCCGGCCGCGGCTCTGGTGGCGGGCCCTCGGCCGGCAGGGGCGGCACCCGGACGACCATTCCGGGCGCGACCCGGTCCGAGGCCTTGACCCGGCCCTTGTCCACCCGAAGCTGCCCCGTCCGGCACAGCTTTTCGACCGCGCCCTGGGTCAGATGCGGAAAGCGGCGGCGCAGCCACTTGTCGAGGCGCTGTTCGCCCTCGTCCTCGGTCACGGTCAGAAGCTGGACGCTCATGCCAGTGCCCGTGCCACGGCGAGGCCCGCAACGATCGCCGCCAGCGACAGCATGACCGACAGCGCGACATAGGCCGTGGCAATCATCTGGTCGCCGCGCTCCCAAAGGGTCAGCGTGTCGAGCGAGAAGGCCGAGAAGGTGGTGAAGCCGCCGAGGATCCCGGTCATCAGGAAGGGCGCATATTGCGTGCCGCCCTTGCGCGCCAGAACCACGACAAGCACGCCCATCAGGAACGAGCCGAGGACATTGACGATGACCGTCCCATAGGGAAACCCCGGCCCGATCCAGCGCGTCGCGCCGACATTGGTCAGATAGCGCAGGCTTGCGCCGATGGCCCCACCAAGGGCGACCTGGATCAGGTTCTGGAACATGCCCGTCCTTTGCGGCGGGGCGGGCGGAATGTCAATGTTTGCGCTTCGCCGGTCCTGTGGATCAAGTTCTTGCGAAGCAACTTGCAACTCCTCTCGAAAGGATTTGCGCCTATCCGTCCTGCCGCCTGGCCCGCAACTTCGCGAAATACTCCACACGCTTCTTCAGCTCGCGCTCGAAGCCGCGTTCGGGCGGCAGATACCAGGCCGGGCGCTTCATGCCCTCGGGGAAGTAGTTCTGCCCCGAGAAACCATCCTCGGCGTCGTGGTCGTAGGCATAACCCGCACCATAGCCCTGGTCCTTCATCATCCGGGTGGGGGCGTTCAGGATATGCTTCGGCGGCATCAGGCTGCCGGTCTCGCGCGCGGCGGCCCGCGCGGCCTTGTAGGCGA
>JBKBVC010000288.1:0-3575 GCA_046289805.1 Tabrizicola sp. | reverse complement strand
ACCGCTGTGGACGTGCGTCGCAAGGGGCGCGTTGCCGGGATCTGGGTCAACACCGCCTCGGTCAGGATCGACAGCGCGCCGAGCTTCTATGCGGTGGCCACCACCGGGCCCCTCAGGCACATCCTCTCGGATACGGACAACCTGCGCTACGGCATCTCGGTCGAGCGGGTGATCCGCGCCATCGGCATCGCTGCCGAAGCCGACGGGTCGGAAGAGTTCGTCAAGGCGCTCTTGCGCGTGCGAACCAGCGAAGGGCGCTACCGACTGCTGGAAGGCAAGGTCGAGCTGACCGAGGACACGCTGTTTCGAACCGACATCATCCTGCCGTCGAACCTGACGGAGGGGGAATACAAGGTCCGGTTGTTCCTGTTGCGCGACAAGCGGGTGATCGCCACGCAGGACCGGGTGATCGGGGTGCGGAAGGAAGGGCTGGAACGTTTCCTGTTCAACCTGGCGCAGGAACGGCCGCTGATCTACGGCCTGCTTTCGCTGGTGCTCGCTGCCGTTGCCGGCTGGGGCGCCTCGGCCGCCTTCCGACTCGTGCGGGCCTGACCGGGCGGATCCGCGGACGGCTCATCGTCCGACTTCGTCGGCTCGTCGCGGGCGAGGTGGGACGACGTCAGCGACGAGCGGGCGGGCGGGCGGCCTACTTCTTCCCGGCCAGCGCCGCTTCGAGCGCCGCGATCCGGGCCTCAAGCGCCGCGTTCTCCTCGCGCGCCTTCTGCGCCATGGCGCGGGCAGCGTCGAACTCCTCGCGCGTCACGAAGTCGCGATCGGCCATCCAGCGGTCGATCCAGCTCTTCAATGCCGTCTCGGCCTCGGCCTTGGCACCCTGGGCCACGCCCATCGCGTTGGTCATGAGCTGGCTCATGTCGTCGAGGAACTTGTTGCGGCTCTGCATGGCACCGTCTCCTGCGCTTTCGACCTATATGGCGCCGCCCGACCCGCAGGGCAAGATGCGCGCGGCGGGGCGCGGTTGACATCCCTCGCCCCGCCCGCGACAAGCAGACCGGCACAGACGAGGGCCCCCATGATCGCCTTTCCCGACATCTCTCCCAACCTGTTCGAGATCGAGATCTTCGGCATTACCCTGGCCGTGCGCTGGTATGCCCTGGCCTATATCGCGGGGATCCTGTTCGGCTGGTGGGTGGTGCTGCGCGCGGTCCGCAGCCCGCGGCTCTGGACCGGCAGCGCGCCGATGGTGCCGGAACAGGTGGAGCGGCTGCTGACCTGGATCATCCTGGGCGTGATCCTGGGCGGCTTGGCTATGTGCTGTTCTACGACCTGCCGGCCTATCTGGCCGATCCGTTGCAGATCGTGAAGGTCTGGGAGGGCGGCATGTCCTTCCATGGCGGATTCCTGGGCGTCGTCGTCGCCGCCCTGTGGTTCGGCCGGCGCGAGAAGATCCCGCTGCTGTCGCTGGGCGACCTCATGGCGCTGGCGACGCCGGTCGGGCTGATGCTGGGCCGGCTGGCGAATTTCGTCAATGCCGAGCTCTGGGGCCGCCCGACCACCCTGCCCTGGGGCGTGATCTTCCCCGGCGATGCGGCGCAGTACTGCCCCGGGGTCGAGGGCCTCTGCGCCCGCCATCCGAGTCAGCTGTATCAGGCGGGGCTCGAAGGGTTTCTGCTGGCGCTGGTGCTGTTCTGGCTGGCGTTCCGGGCCGGCGGGCTGAAGCGGCCGGGGCTGGTGATGGGAGTGTTCCTGGCCGGCTACGGCATCGCCCGCTTCCTGGTGGAATTCGTCCGGCAGCCCGACGCGCAGTTCGTCAGCGAGGGCAACCCGATCGGCTGGGCCGTCCAGTTCGGCGGCTGGGGCCTGACCATGGGCCAGCTCCTGTCGCTGCCGATGATCGCCGTGGGCCTGTGGTTCGCCCTTCGCGCCCGCCGGTCATGACGCCGCTTGCCCGCCTGATCGCCGAACGCATCCGCGAGACCGGGCCGATCAGCGTCGCCGACTACATGGCCGAATGCCTGCTGCATCCGGTGCATGGCTATTACACCACGCGCGAGCCCTTCGGCGCAGCGGGCGACTTCACCACCGCACCCGAGATCAGCCAGATGTTCGGCGAGCTCTTCGGCCTCGCCCTGGCGCAGGCCTGGGCGGACCGGGGGGCGCCGGCCCCCTTCATCCTGGCCGAGCCCGGCCCCGGCCGCGGCACGCTGATGGCCGATGTGCTGCGCGCGACGCGCGGCGTGCCCGGCTTTCACGATGCCCTGCGGCTGGTGCTGGTCGAGGCCTCGCCCCGGCTGCGCGCCCTTCAGGCCGAGCGGCTGGCCGACCACCGCCCGCACTGGGTGGACCGGATCGAGGACCTGCCGGAAGGCCCTCTGTTCCTGATCGGCAACGAATTCCTCGACGCCCTGCCGATCCGGCAATTCCTGCGCAGCCCCGAAGGCTGGCGCGAGCGGCTGGTGGGCCTCATCGACGGGGCGCTGGCCTTCGGCCTGTCCGCGCCCCTGCCGCAGGTGCCCGACACCCCCGCCTTCCGCCATGCTCCCGAGGGCGCGCTGGTCGAGGACAGCCTGCCCGCCCGCCTGGCCGTGGCCGAAGTTTCCCGCCGGATCGCGCGGCACGGCGGCGTGGCCTACTGGATCGACTACGGCGGCTGGCGGTCGCAGGGCGACACATTGCAGGCGCTGCGCCAACATGCCTTCGACGATCCGCTGGCCCATCCGGGCGAGGCCGACCTGACCGCCCATGTCGATTTCGAGCCCCTCGCCGCGCTGGCCCCGGTCTGGGCCCATGACACGCAAGGTGCGGTGCTGCGCCGGCTGGGCATCGAGGCAAGGGCGGAACGCCTGTCGCGGGGTCTGACGGGCGCGCGGCTCGACAGCCACCGGGCCGCGCATCGCCGCTTGACCGATCCGGCGGAAATGGGTTCGTTGTTCAAGGTGCTGGCCGTCACCTCGACCGGTGCCCCGCCGCCCCCCGGATTCGCCTGATGCACTCGACCCTGGAAATCATCACCTCGGACGCGCTGGCAGCCCGCCATGGCTTTTTCACGCGCAAGGGTGGCGCCTCTTCGGGCATCTTCGCCGGGCTGAACTGCGGCACCGGCTCTTCGGACCAGACCGAGATCGTCGCGATCAACCGCGCCCGGGTGGCCGAGGCGATGGGTCTTGGCCCCGAGGCACTGGTCACGGTGCATCAGGTCCATTCCGCCCGCGCCCTGCCCGTGACCGGCCCGCTGTCGATCCGCCCGGAAGCCGATGCAATGGTCACGGCCACGCCCGGCGTGCTTCTGGCGGTGCTGACGGCCGACTGCCAGCCCGTGCTCTTCGAGGACCCCGAGGCCCGGGTGATCGGTGCCGCCCATGCCGGCTGGCGCGGGTCGGTCGATGGTGTGCTCGAGGCGACGATCGAGGCCATGGAGGCGCTTGGCGCGCGCCGCTCGCGCATCGCCGCCATCATCGGCCCGACGATCAGCCAGGTGGCCTACGAGGTCGGACCCGAGTTCTTCGACCGCTTCCGCGCCGAGGACGAGGCCAGCACGCGCTTTTTCGCCCAAGGCCCGGGCGACCGGCTGCTGTTCGACCTGCCCGGCTATGGGCTTTACCGGCTGCGCGAGGCCG
>JBKBVC010000287.1:0-3588 GCA_046289805.1 Tabrizicola sp. | reverse complement strand
ACCGCAAGGCGCGGGGCGAGGTGACGCCCGAGGAACTGGCCTCGGTCATCGCGCACGAGATGGGCCATGTGGCGCAGGGCCACATGCGGCGGCGGATGATCGACTTCACCGGGCAGAACGCGGTCTTCGTGATGCTGTCGGCGGTGCTGAATCGTTTCCTGCCCTTCATCGGCATCTGGATCGCCAACCTGATCTCGACCGCGCTGATGGCGCGGCTGTCGCGGCGTGACGAGTTCGAGGCGGATGCCTGGGCCAGTGCGCTTCTGATCAAGTCGGGCATCGGCACCGGGCCGCAGAAAAGCCTGTTCCGCAAGCTCGAGGCGCTGACGCAGAACCGGGCCGAGGGCTTCCCGGCCTGGCTCCTCAGTCACCCCAAGACCGAGGAGCGCATCGCCGCCATCGAGGCGAACGAGGCGCGCTGGCTGGGGTGACATTGGCAAAGCCCGGCTCAGGCTGTAGGACGGCGGAGCGACCGCTGCGGGGGGCTGGACTTGGGAACGATCGACGGGCTGCCGCCCCTGCGCGAGGTGATCCGGGCGCATGACCTGGTGGCGAAGAAGCAGCTGGGGCAGAACTTCCTGCTGGACCTGAACCTGACCGCCAAGATCGCGCGGGCGGCGGGAGACCTGACGGGCTGCGACGTGCTGGAGGTCGGCCCCGGCCCCGGCGGCCTGACCCGGGGGCTGCTGGCCGAAGGCGCGCGGCGCGTGGTGGCGGTTGAAAAGGACGCCCGCGCCCTGCCCGCCCTGGCCCAGATCGCGGCGGCCTACCCCGGACGCCTGACAGTGCTGCACGGCGACGCGCTGGAGCTGGACCTGGCACAGCATCTGACTCCGCCGGTCAAGATCGTGGCCAACCTGCCGTACAACGTGGGCACCGAACTTCTGATCCGCTGGCTGACACCCGAGACATGGCCGCCCCTGTGGTCGAGCCTGACGCTGATGTTCCAGAAGGAGGTGGCCGAGCGCATCGTGGCAAGGCCGCGGACCGACCACTACGGGCGCCTTGCCCTTCTGGCGCAATATCGCTGCGAGGCGCGGATCGTGATGACCCTGCCGCCCGAGGCCTTTACCCCCGCGCCCAAGGTCCACTCGGCGGTGGTACAGCTGACCGCCCTGCCCCGGCCGCGATACCCTTGCGATTTCAAGGTGCTGCAACGGATCACGGCCATGGCCTTCAACCAGCGCCGCAAGATGCTGCGCGCCAGCCTGAAGGGCCTTGATCCCGAGATCGGGGCGCTGCTCGACGCCGTCGGCATTCCGCCCACCGCACGGGCCGAGGAGATCGCACTGGAGGGATTCTGCGCCCTGGCGCGCAAGTTGGCCGGCACGTGAGCAGCCGCCTGCCTACCGGGGTGCCTTTGCCGGGGCCGGGGCGAGACTGCGATCCAGCGCCGCGCCAAGCATTTCCAGCCGGATCGGCTTGGCCACGACGGCAGAGAAGCCGTGGCCGAGGTAATCCTCGACCTGATGCTTCATCACGTTCGCCGTCACCGCAACCGCGCGCGGCGGAGGTTTTCCCAGCACGCGCGCAACATGGTTCAGCGCATTCAGGGTCTCGATCCCATCCATGACGGGCATAGCGATGTCGAGCAAGACGGCATCGAACTCTTCGCCCCGGAAGCGCTCGATCGCCTGCGTTCCGTCTTCGACGATCACGGCCTCGACCCCCAGGGCCTGCAGCATGCTGTGCAGGATGATGCGGTTGGTGGCATTGTCCTCGGCCGCCAGAACCCGCAGTCCGGGCAGGCGCAGCGCGCCACGGTCGCCGGAACCGTCGGCGGTGCGGTCGAGGACGGGAACCTTCAGCCAGACCCGTGCTGTCACGCCCTGCCCTTCAACCGAAGTCAGCTCGACGTCCCCGCCCATCAGCCGCGCCAGCCGCCGCACGATGGGCAGGCCGAGACCGGTTCCGACATGGCTGCGCCGCGATCCGCCCATGCCCTGCGAGAATTCGTCGAAGGCGCGGGCGATCTCGGCCTGCGACATGCCGATGCCGGTATCGCTGACCCGGATGACGATCGCCTGAGGATCCGCGCAATCGATCTCGACGCGGACCTCGCCCCGGTCGGTGAACTTCAGCGCATTGCCGATAAGGTTGTGCAGGATCTGGATCAGCCGTTTCTCGTCGCCGAGCCGGACCTCTTCGGCCGATCCCCCGAAGCAACGCGCCTGAAGCCGGATACCTTTCTCGTCGGCGGCGACCTGGTGCAGGGCGGTAACGCGGAACAGCACCTCGGCCAGCCGCAGCGGACGGGGATCCAGCACCATCCGCCCCGCCTCGATCTTGGCGAGGTCGAGAATGTCGTTGATGACGCCCAGCAGATGCTCGCCGGAATCGCTGATGACCCGGACCATGGCCCGTTCGGTCGGATCGGTCAGCCGACTGGCCAGCACCGTTGCCATGCCGAGGACCCCGTTCAGGGGCGTGCGGATCTCGTGGCTCATGGCGGCCAGGAAATCGGACTTGGCGCGGTTCGCGGTTTCGGCGGCGGTCATCGCGGCGCGCAGGCGGGCCTCGGCCTCCATCTCGTCCGTGATGTCGGTGAAGGTGCAGACCACGGCCAGGTCGGTATCCGCTGCGGAGAGCCGGGCCGAGGTGACCGCGACGCAACGGGTTTCGCCCGAAGGCCAGATCAGGCGGTGACGCAGCTCATGCATGCCCGGCTGCCCGGCCAGGGCGCGCGCCACCGGAAGATCGGCGCGGTCGAGCGGCTCGCCCGCGAGGTCGCAGACCGAGGCGGAGTCGAGCAGCGCAAGCAGGCTGTCACCGGCATTGACAGCCCGCCCCAGGACCCGGGCCGCGGCGGCGTTGGTGAAGAGCACGCGGCCCGATCCGTCCACCACCACGATGCCCGAAACCGAGGCCTCCATCACGCGCGCCAGCGTGTCGCGTTCGCGGGCCAGGGCGGATTCCAGCGCCTTGGCCGACGAGATGTCGAGGTTGATGCCGCTGGTGCGGACCGGCCGGCCGTCCTCGTCCCATTCGGACACCTGCGCCCTGGTCAGCACCCAGACCCAGTGCCCCAGTCGGTGCCGCAGGCGCACCTCATGCTCGACCTGCCACTGGCCGGCCTCGAAACTGTCGCGCTCGTGGGCGATGAGCTCGCTGGCATCATCTGGGTGCAGCATGTCCAGCCAGCGTTGCAGGGGCAGCGGGTTCAGCTCCACCGCGTCATAGCCGAGGATCTCGGCCCAGCGGTCGCTGACCAGGGTAATCCCGGTCCGCAGGTCATGTTCCCAGGTGCCGACCTGGGTGCCGTCGATCACCTGACTGAGCTTCAGTTCGGCCTCGGCCTGGGTCGAGACATCGAGCGTGATGCCCGAAATCCGGCGCGGGCTGCCATCGGCCCAGCGAAGGGCAACGTGGCCTCGGGTCAAGAGCCACAACCAGCCGCCGTTCGCATGCCGCATCCGGCAGCGCAGGGAAAAGTCGTTGACCCCTTCCAGAAAGACCTGCCGCTGCACGGCCACCACGGCCTGACGGTCCTCGGGATGGATCAGCTCGATCAGACCTTCGAGACCGACGGTCTGATCCAGCCCCAGCATCGCGCCCCAGCGGTCATTGATAGTGCTGAATCCCTGCCCC
>JBKBVC010000286.1:0-3599 GCA_046289805.1 Tabrizicola sp. | reverse complement strand
GAGCAGCAGGAAGACGACGAGGCTGGCGAAGATGATCGGCGCCATGTTGTGCGCAAGGATCTCGATCATTTGCGCACCTCTTCCGTGTGGGTCCCGACCTCGGCCTTCAGCTCCTCGACCTCTTGCAGGGCGTGGTCCTGGGCCGACACGAAGGGATGGGGGTCATCGATCAGCCCGCGTATCACGGCGATCTTCTTGACGATCTCGGCCAGCGCCTGTGCGACGAGAAGCAGGAAGCCCGCCAGCAGGATTGCCCGTGCCGGCCAGATGATCAGCCCGCCCGCGTTGGTCGAAACCTGCCCCGATCGCCAGGCCTGCATGGTGTAGGGCCAGAGATACCAGGCCATGAGGACGGCGAAGGGCAGCAGGAAGAAGATGTGCCCGAAGAGGTCGATCCAGTGCTGGGTGCGGCGCGAGCGCGAGGCATAGAACACGTCGATGCGGATGTGCTCGTTCTGCTGCAAGGTGTAGGCCGCTGCCCCCATGAAGGCCGCGCCGAACAGATACCATTGCAGTTCGAGCCAGGCGTTCGACGACAGGTTGAACAGTTTGCGGCTCACCGCGTTTCCCGCACTGACCAGAACGGCCAGCAGGATGAGCCACATGACGACCTTGCCAATGATCTCGGTCACGCGATCGACGCCCCGAGACAGGGCCAGCAGGACCTGCATGACTTGGGTTCCTCCCCTGCATCGCCACCGGTTTCTCCGATGGACCAATTATCTGGTAAACTAATCTGACCAATTAGCCCATTTCGTGCCCGCAGGTCAAGCCCGATGGGTGCGCCGTTCACTCGATGGCTGCACCGCGATCCTTGAGCCTCTGCCCCACCTCGGCGATGGCGCGGATCACGGGCATGAACTCGCGCCCCAGATCCGTAAGCGCATATTCGACCGAGGGCGGAGAAGTTTGCATCACGGACCGGATCAGGATGCCCCGGTCTTCCAGTTCGCGCAAGCGCTGGGTCAGGACCTTGGCGGAAACCAGGGGAATATCGGCCCGCAACTCGGAAAAGCGCCGCGGACCAGAGGAAAGGTACCAGATGATGTTCGGGGTCCAGGCACCTCCGATGAAGGCCATGCAGTCGGACAATGGACACATCGGATGCGGCGTGCGGTTCTTGCGGCGGATCAGAGCCATCGCGGATCTCCGGTCGGTTACCCGGCGGATACCTCATTCTGGAGATTACCGCAAGTTACCCTGTTACCTTTGGTTATCATGTGCGCTAGCCATGTCGCACCGACAACCAAGGAGACGATGATGAAACTCTACATCAAACCCGGCGCCTGCTCGATGGCCTCGCATATCATCCTGGCCGAAATCGGCGGTGATTTCGCGGTGGAGATCGTGGACACTGCGAATGGCGAGACCGCAAGCGGGGCGAACTACCGCGAGATCAATCCCAAGGGAAAGGTGCCGGCCCTGGAGGTCGAGGGCGAAGTCTTGACCGAAGGCCCGGCGATCCTGCAATTCCTGGGCGACCGGGTGCCCGGCAAGGGGCTTGCCCCGGCGCCCGGCACCCTGGCGCGGGCTCGGGTGAACGAGGTGTTGAACTTCACCGGGACCGAACTGCATGTGGCCTTCGGACCGCTGTTCAGCCCCTCCGCGACCGAGGCGCAGAAGGAGGCTGCCCGGCAGGCGGTGGCGGGCAAGCTCGACTGGCTGGAAAGCCGGCTGGCCGATGGGCGGACGTATCTGACCGGCGAGGCCTTCGGCATTGCCGATGCCTATGCCTTTGTCGTCGCTAACTGGGCGAATTTCACCGGGATCGCCCTGTCGCGCTGGCCGCACCTGTCGGCCTTCATGGCCCGGGTGGCGGCCCGCCCTGCGGTGCAGCGCGTGCTGCAAGCCGAGGGACTCGCGGCATGAGCGGCGCAGCGGAGGATTTCGCAGGGGTGGCGGCCGTGGTCGCCACCTATTTCGACGGGCTGCATTTCAGCGACACCGCCCGCTTGCGGCAGGTGTTCCACCCGAAGGCGCAGTATGTCTGCGCGACCGACGGCACGCTGCTCTACCGCAACATGGAGGCCTATTTTCCGGTGGTCGATGCCAGGCCCTCTCCGGCCTCGCGCGGCGAGCCGCGGCGCGACGAGATCGTCTCGATCGACTTTGCCGGGCCAGTGACGGCGCGGACCGTCCTGCGCTGTTCCATCGGCACGCGGCGGTTCACCGACTTTCTGACCCTGATCCGGCTGGAGGGCCGCTGGCAGGTGATCTCGAAGGTGTTCCACTACAAAGAGGAGGCCTGAGCATGCCCTATGTGAACATCAGGATCACGCGCGAGGGTGCGACGCCGGCCCGCAAGGCCGAGCTGATCGCAGGGGTGACCGACCTGCTGGTCCGGGTGCTGGGCAAGTCGCCGGCGACGACCTTCGTCGTGATCGACGAGGTCGCCCTAAAGGACTGGGGCATCGGCGGCTTGCCGGTCGAGGCCTACCGGGCGCGGGTTCGCTCCGATGGGTGAGGGCCTGCGCGATGTGGCCCTGATGGTCGCGGCGGGGATCGGCATTCCGGTCCTCGCCGCGCTGAACGCGGCCCTGGGCCATCGGATCGGCTCTGCCAATGCGGCCGCCGTGGTGCTGTTTGCCGTGGCGCTGGCGGCGGCGCTGGCGGTGCTGGCCGCCACCGGAGAGGGCAGGGCGCTTGGCCGGGTCGCCGGACAACCGCCGGTCCTTCTGCTCGCGGGCTGCCTGGTGGCCTTCTACATCCTGTCGATCACCCATGTCGCGCCCCGTTTCGGCCTGGCGCGGGCGATCCAATGCGTGCTGCTGGGTCAACTGGTCAGCGCGGCACTGATCGATGCGACCGGGTTTGCGGGGCTGGCCTCAAGGCCGATCGGCGGCGAAAGGATG
Source organism: Tabrizicola sp. (assembly GCA_046289805.1). Lineage (GTDB taxonomy): Bacteria > Pseudomonadota > Alphaproteobacteria > Rhodobacterales > Rhodobacteraceae > Tabrizicola. The sequence continues at coordinate 747 of JBKBVC010000286.1, read as the reverse complement.
CTGGGGCTCGGCCTGATGGCGGCCGGGGTGTTGCTCAGCCAGCGCGGCTAGGCAAGGGCAACTGGGCGCAGTCCCGCTATTTCCGGGTGTCCGGCAGGCTGATCCGGGCCACCTGCTCGGCAATGGGGTCCACCGAGAGCGGATGCAGATCGGCGACGTGGCTGGAAGGATCTCCCAGCGGGACCCATTCGCCGCCCTTGTAGATCTCCAACGCCGAAAAGCCCGCCTTGTAGCCCATCTTGCGGCTGCCGGGCACCCAGTAGCCAAGGTAGACATAGGGCAGACCGGCCTCGCGCGCGATCGCGATGTGGTCGAGGATGACGTGCGTCCCGAGGCTGAGCCCGCGCAGGTCGGGATCGTAGAAGCTGTAGACCATGCTCAGCCCGTCGTCGAACACGTCGGTCAGGCAGACTGCGGCAAGGGGGGTGCCGCGTTCCCCCGGGTTCGGCGGACGGGTGTATTCGATGACCCGGGACTTGATCGGTGTCTCCTCGATCATCGCGGCGAACTCGAAGATGTCCATGTCGGCCATGCCCCCGTCGGCGTGGCGATGGTCTAGATAGCGGCGGAACAGCGCGAATTGGTCCTCGGTCGCCCAGGGCGAGGTGGCATTGCGGCGCAGGTGGGCCGCGCGTTTCAGGATCCGCCTTTGCGTCCGCGTGGGCCGGAAGTCCGCCACCCGGATCCGGGCGGACAGGCAGGCCGAGCATTCCGCGCAGGACGGGCGGTAAAGCACGTTCTGGCTGC
>JBKBVC010000285.1:0-3602 GCA_046289805.1 Tabrizicola sp. | reverse complement strand
CGGGCCGTCCTCGACCACCTCGCCGTCCTCCAGCACCACGATCCGGTCCATCGCGGCGATGGTGGACAGCCGGTGCGCGATGGCGATGACCGTCTTGCCCTCCATCACCCCGTAAAGCGCACCCTGGATGGCGGCCTCGGCCTCGCTGTCCAGGGCCGAGGTCGCCTCGTCGAGGATCAGGATCGGGGCGTCCTTCAGGATCACCCGGGCGATGGCGACGCGCTGGCGCTGGCCGCCGGACAGTTTCACCCCCCGCTCGCCGACGTGGGCGTCATAGCCCTTGCGGCCCTGGGGGTCCTCGAGCGTGAGGATGAAGTCATGCGCCTCGGCCTTCTTCGCGGCGGCGATCATCTCCTCTTCGCTGGCGCCGGGGCGGCCGTACAGGATGTTGTCGCGGACCGAGCGGTGAAGGAGCGAACTGTCCTGCTGCACCATGCCGATTTTCTGGCGCAGGCTTTCCTGAGTGACATCGGCGATGTTCTGGCCGTCGATCAGGATGGCCCCGCTTTCGGTGTCGTAGAAGCGGAGGATCAGCTTGACCAGCGTGGACTTCCCCGCACCCGAGCGGCCGACCACGCCGATCTTCTCGCCCGGACGGATCGTCAGGCTGACGTTCTTCAGCCCCCCGAACCCGCGGCCGTAGTGGTGCGAGACGTTCTTCAGTTCGAGGAGGCCGTCGCGAAAGTCCAGTGGCTGCGCGCCGGGCTTGTCCACCAGGGTGACCGGCTGGGCGATCGTCTCCATCCCTTCGGCCAGCGTGCCGAGGTTCTGCACCAGTTGGGTCGAGGCCCACATGATCCAGTAGGTCATGGAATGGAGCCTGAGGACCAGCGCCACGGCCCCGGCGACGACGCCGACGGTGGCAAGGTCGTGGGTCCAGAGCCACAGGGCGAGGCTGGAGACGCCCAGGATCATCAGGCCGTTGATGAAGGTCAGCGTTACGTCCATCTTCGTCACGATCCGCATTTCCTTCTGGAAGGTGGTGCGGGCGTGTTCGATGGCCTCCCTGGCGTAGTTTTCTTCGGCTGCCTGGTGGGCGAAGAGCTTGACCGAGTGGATGTTGGTGTAGCTGTCCACCACCCGGCCCGTGACCGCCGAGCGCGCGTCGGACGAAGCCGTGGCGGCGGGGCCGGCGCGGCGGATGGTCCAGCGCATCAGCGACAGGTAGGCCACGAGCCAGAGCAGGAGCGGCACCATCAGCCGGGGATCGGAGTTGGCCAGCATCAGCAGCGCGCCAAGGAAGGTGGCGGCGGCGAAGGCGGCCATGTCGAAGACCTGGAACACCGCGTCGCCGGCGGCGGGCGGGGCTTGCATGATCCGGTTGGCGATGCGGCCGGCGAAATCGCTTTCGAACCAGCCTACGGGCTGGCGCAGGACATGGCGGTGTGCCCTCCACCGCATCATCGTGCCGAAGTTCGTCAGGATCGTGTTGTGCAGAAGGCCCACCGACCCGCCCGCGACCAGGGGACGGACGATCAGGATCACCAGCGCGGCGACCATGATCTCGGTCCAATGGTTTTCGAGGAAAGCCTGCGGAGTCTGGCCCGCCATCAGGTCAACGAGGCGGCTGAGATACCAGATCATGCCCACGTCAAGGACGGCGTTGCCGACCGAGAAGAGGGCGGTCAGCGCGAAGACGCCGCGGAACGGCCGGATGTAGTCCTTCAGGAAGGGCCAGAGCCGACGGGGCGGGGCATCCTGCTCGACGTAGGGCTGATAGGGATCGACGAGATTTTCGAGAAAGCGAAACATGTGGGGAAGACCCGAGGAAAGTGCAGCGATGGGGGGAAGCGGTGCCTGCAAGCGACCGCCACGACAGGATCGGTCAACTCAGGCGAGTTGAAGGGGGATCCTGTTTTCCATGCCGGTCTCCTTCCTGGGTGGGCCGTCTTTAGACGAATCGCGGCGGATTGTCACGCCTCTTTCAGCAGATCCTCTTTCGAGAGCGTCAGGCCCGACGATAGCCACCGGGTTTCCAGGGACTTGAGCCGCGCGCCCAGCGCCGCTCCCTGCAAGCCTGGCATCAGGTCGGCGGCGGTGACGGGGAAACGGGCATTGGCCCCGCGACGGACCTCGCCCTGCCAGCCTTGCGGCGGAGAAGTGCCCAGACTGGCCGCACGGGCAAGCACGGCGTCGCCCCCAAGGGTCTCTCCAAGCCGCCAGCCCAGCGCGGCGGGAGTGTCCGTGCTGCCAAGGGCGGTGCACAGGGCGGCCAGGTCGCGAGCCTCGGCCTTCGAGAGGCGGAGGCTGTCGGTGTCGCCGCCAAGGACGGCGAGCCGGCAGAGCCAGCGCGGGGGCCGGTCGCCGTCGGGGTGCCCGGTTTCAAGGTGGACGAGCGGGGCCAGCGCGTGCGGGTCGGCACCGGGAAGAATGCGCGCAAGGACACCGGCCTGACTCATCGCGGCGACGGCCGGCGCGGGGTCGCGGGCGGCGAGAAGCTTGCGCAGCTCGGCGGTGATGCGCTCTTTCGAGATGCCGTCTAGGCCTTCGGCCAGCGCGGCGCAGGCGGCAAGGCCCGCGGGGTCCAGGCCTTCGGCCGCGTCGCCGTAGGCGGCGTGAAAGCGGAAGAAGCGGAGGATCCGCAGGTAGTCCTCGCGGATGCGCGTCTCGGGGTCGCCGACAAAGCGGACGCGGCGCGCGAGGAGGTCGGGGAGGCCGTTCAGCGGGTCGATGACCGTGCCGTGGCGGTCGGCGTAAACCGCGTTCATCGTGAAGTCGCGGCGCCGGGCGTCATCCTCGATCCGGTCCGAGAAGGCGACGACGGCGCGGCGGCCAAAGGTCTTCACGTCGCGGCGGAAGGTGGTGACTTCGTGCGGTCGGCCTTCGACGACGACCGTCACGGTGCCATGGTCGATGCCGGTGGGAACCACCTTGAATCCGGCCAGTTCAGCAATGGTCGAGACGGTTTCAGGGGGCGCGTCGGTGGAAATGTCGAGGTCGCTGACGGCCACATCCAGCAGGGCATTGCGCACGCAGCCGCCCACGAAAAGCGCCCTGTGGCCAGCCGCTTCCAGCGCCTGCATCAGGGCCTGGGTGCCCGGATGGCGCAGCCAGTCGCCCCCGATCCGCTTGCAAGCCGTCATGGCCCCACCCGGTCAGCCAACCCCCGCAGGATACGCGCGGTGGCGCCCCAGATGTAATAGGGGCCATAGGGGACGGCGTAGTAGCGGCGCCAGACGCCCATCCAGCGGCGGCGCTCGATCGCATAGCGGGCGGGCGTCAGGACATGGGCGAGGGGGACCGTGAACACTTCCGCGACCTCGCCGGCCTCGGGAACGGGGTCGAAGGCGCCGCGGATCAGCCCGACGAAAGGGGTGACGGCAAAGCCGGTGACGGTTTCATGGACCGGCAGGGTGCCGATGATCTCGACCCGCGCGGGGGGCAGCCCGATCTCTTCCCGCGTCTCGCGCAGGGCGGCGGCCTCGGGGCCGGCATCGGTGGGGTCCACCTTGCCGCCCGGAAAGGCGATCTGGCCGGGGTGGTGCTTCAGCCGCGAGGAGCGTTTGGTCAGGATGACGACAGCGCCTTCGGGGCGCAGCCACACCGGAACCAGCACGGCGGCGGGGCGCAGCGGCTTGTCGGTGGCGGGGCGTATCCCGGGG
>JBKBVC010000284.1:0-3605 GCA_046289805.1 Tabrizicola sp. | reverse complement strand
CCGATGCCGATGGCCAGTGCCCTGACCTCGCGGCTGGAGGTGGCGGCGTTGGAGCGGCTGGTGGCGCGTGGTCTTGTCATGATCTCGGGCGTCACGCCCTCGGACGCGGCGCATGTGCTGGGGCGGCTCGACACCTGGGACGGAGCGGCGGCGGAAAAGGCGCTGCGGCTGATCGCCAGGCGGCGGACCGGGGCGGGCGAGCGGTTCGCCCCCGGGCCGGAGGCCTTTGCGCAGGCCGTGGTGGACCAGCTGACGCAGCAGACGGTGGACTGCCTGCTGGAAGCCGCCTTCGGCGAGGATCCCGCCTTCGCGGGCGAAGCGCCGGAAATGCTCGCCCGCCACCACCTGACGACCGCAGGTCTTGCCCGGCATCGCGGCGTGGTCGAGCTGTCCCTCAGACTCGGTGTGCCGGTGATCGGGCTTGGCGCCTCGGCCCCGTCCTACTATGGCGCGGTGGGTGAACGGCTGAACTGCCCGATGATCCTGCCCGACCACGCCGGGGTGGCCAATGCCATCGGTGCGGTGGCCGGCCAGGTCAGCCAGCGCGCGACCGGCATCGTGACCTCGCCCGCCGAGGGCCGCTTCGTCGCGCATCTGTCCGACGGCTTGCAGAGCTTTGCCAGCGCCGAGGCCGCGCTTTCCGCACTGGAGGCGGCGCTGATCGCCGAGGCCTCGACCCGCGCCCGCGCCTCCGGGGCGGTGGACCTTCGCATCGCCCTGGACCGCGAGGTGAAGGAAGTCGAGATCGAGGGCCGGCAGATGTTCATCGAGGCCCGCGTCACCGCCACCGCCTCGGGCCGCCCGCGCGTCGCGCGCTGAGACGGCGACCGGGGGACCCAAAATTCTTCAGCGAAGAATTTTGGGTGGCGCGAAGACGCGGGCGATTCGCCCTTGACCTCTGCCGCCGCCGCCCTTAATCCGCCGACCCGTGGCTAGGTAGCTCAGCTGGTTAGAGCGTGCGACTCATAATCGCAAGGTCGAGGGTTCGAGTCCCTCCCTCGCCACCATCCCTTCCCTCCCGGTCCGACCCTGCCGCCCGATGCCGCCAGCCGCGATCCGGATGTCGTTTTCCGTCTTGCGTCATGCCCTGATCCGGCGCACACCAGAGAAGATGGTTCCCGGCACAGCGCCAAGCGCCGCCGGGTGAAAAGGGAACGGGGTGAGGTGTAGGCATCAGCCGCCAAGTCCCCGACTGCCCCCGCAACTGTAAGCGGCGAGCGACCCCCGGATGCCACTGACCCCAAGGGTCGGGAAGGCGGGGGAAGCAGGGACCCGCAAAGTCAGGAGACCTGCCATCGAACCCAGAAACCACCGGGCGGGGTGTCCCGGAAGGAGCATTCGATGGTTGACAACACGAGGCCCCCGGCCTCTCCCCCCTATTTCGTGGCGCAATCCGCGCCGCATCAGATCCTTGTCTGCAAGGCCTGCAAGCACAAGGGCGAGGCCTGCAAGCCCGGTTTCCGGCTGCTGAAACAGCTGCGCGAGGCGATCTTGGCGGCGGGACTCGGAGACGGTTTCGAGGTCTCGGGCACTGCCTGCCTTGCGGGCTGCGTGCCGGATCATGGCGCGCCCTGCGTGGTGGCCTACCGCGCCACCGCAAAGGCGACATGGCTGTTCGGCGACATCGACCCCGACCAGCCGCTGGACGAACTTGTCGCCTTTGCCCGGACCTACGCAGCGCAGGAGGACGGCTGGCTGAACGGGCGCGACCTGCCCGCGCGCCTCTGCGACACGACGCTTGCGCGCATCCCCGCCGCAATGATCGTGACGCGCGAAGGTGCCCTGCAATGACCGTGCTGGAATTGCGCAATGTCTCTTGGGGTCCGAAACGGGCGCCGCTGATCCTGCAAGACATCTCCTTCGCGCTGGCCGAGGGCGAGATCCTGGCGATCTGCGGCGCGAACGGGGCGGGGAAGTCCTCGCTTCTCCGCCTGCTCTACCGCCACCAGGCGCCGCTGTCGGGGTCGGTGCTGGTCGAGGGCCGCGACCTCTGGCTGACGCCGGCGCGCGAGGCCGCCCGGGTGGTAGCCGCCGTGTTGCAGGAACAGCCGACCGACTTTGCCCTGACCACCCGCGACATCGTGGCGCTCGGCCGCCTGCCGCACCGGCAGGGCATGGGGCCGGGCGCGCGCGACAGGGCCGTCACCGACGCCGCGATGGCGCGCATGGACCTCGCGCATCTGGCCGACCGCCGCTTCGGCACGCTCTCGGGCGGGGAACGCCAGCGCGTCATGGTCGCCCGCGCCCTTGCCCAGGAACCCCGGATCCTGGTGCTGGACGAGCCCACCAACCACCTCGACATCCGCCACCAGCTGGAACTTCTGCGCCTGCTGCGCGGTCTCGGCCTGGCCGTGGTCTGCACGCTGCACGACCTGACCCTTGCCGCCGAATTCGCCGACCGGGTGCTGATCCTGGACCAGGGCCGCGTCATCGCCGACGGCCCGCCCGATCAGGCCCTGACCGAAACCACCATCGCCCGTGCCTTCCGGGTTCATCCCCGGATCGACCGCTCGGGCGGAACCCCCCGTTTCTCCTTCCACCTCATGGAGCACTGAATGAAAACCGCTCTCCTTGCCTTCCTTCTCCTCTCCACCCCGGCGCTCGCCTTCCCGGTCACGGTGCAAAGCTGCAACCGCGAGGTCACCTTCGACGCCCCGCCCGCCCGGGCGATCTCGAACGACGTGAACCTGACCGAGATGATGCTGGTCCTGGGCCTTGCCGACCGGATGGTGGGCTTCACCGGCGTCTCGGGCTGGAAGACGCTGGACGAGGAACTGCGGGCCGGAATCGGCGAGCTGCCCGAACTGTCCGAGAAATACCCCACGCGCGAGGTGCTGGCCGGGGCCGAGCCGGACTTCTTCTTCGCCGGCTGGAACTACGGGATGAAGGTCGGCGGCGAGGTCACGCCGGAAACGCTGGAGCCTCTGGGGATCAAGACCTACGAGCTCACCGAAAGCTGCATCCACATCGGCCCCAAGGCGAGGTCCTCGATGCAGGACATGTATGCCGACATCCTGAACCTCGGGCGCATCTTCGGGGTCGAGGACCGGGCGCAGGCGCTGGTCGCGGGCTGGCAGGACCGGCTGGCCGAGGTGACGGCGCGGGTGGACCGGACCAGGCCGCTGCGGGTCTTCGTCTATGATTCGGGCGAGGAAAGCCCGTTCACCGCCGGGGCCTATGCCATGCCCACCGCGCTGATCGAGGCCGCAGGGGGCGTGAACATCATGGACGACCTCGAGAAAAGCTGGGCCACCGTGGCCTGGGAGCCGGTGGTGGAACGCAACCCCGAGGTCATCGTCATCGTCAACTACGGCGACGTGACGGCCGAGCAGAAGATCGCCTTCCTGGAAGGCAACCCGGCCTTCGCCAACGTGGACGCGGTGAAGAACGACCGCTATGTGGTCCTGGAATACGTCGAGGCCACGCCCGGCCCCCGCAACATCCGCGCGGTGGAAAAGCTGGTGGCGGGCTTCTGGGGGAAGTGATGCAACCCTTTGCGCGCCAGAACCGGCCGGGCACCGATTTCTTCCAGGAAATCGGACCGGAGCCTTTAAAGGCTCCGATGCGGAGTTTTCGAAAACTCCGCGCCCCAGGCGCGACCGTCA
>JBKBVC010000283.1:0-3625 GCA_046289805.1 Tabrizicola sp. | reverse complement strand
CCGGCCTCGCGCGCGAGGACCGCGAAGAGGCGGCCGAAATCCGCCTCCAGCCGCTCGGCCGCACGGATCAGCACCTTCGCCCGCTCCTGCGGCGCGGCGGCCCAGGGTTCGGCCAGGCGCAGCGCGGTGTCCACGTCCGGCAGGCCCGCCGTGGTGACATGGCCGACAAGCGCCCCGGTAGCCGGGTTCAGCACCGCAAGCTGCGGCCCGCCAGCCATCCGGCCGGCCAGCCGCGGGGCGGCATCCATGCGGGCCTCGGCAAAGGGTGCCCGCGCGGCCTCGATCGCGGCAAGATCGGCGGCATCGGTGAGATCCCAGCCGCGCGAGTTCTTCCGCGCTCCGAACAGTTCCGCTCCGGTCCTCAGCGCCGGGTTCGGGATCGACGCCAGCGCCTCGACCGCGGTCAGCGGGCAGGCGGCGACGGTTTCCGGCAGCACGTCCTCATCGACGATCTGATTGACAAAGCTGGAGTTCGCCCCGTTTTCCAGCAGGCGCCGGACAAGATAGGCCAGAAGGTCACGGTGTGCGCCCACGGGGGCATAGATGCGGCAGCGCGTGCCCTGATCGGTCAGCACGATGTCGTGCAGGCGCTCCCCCATGCCGTGCAGACGCTGGAACTCGAAATCCATGGGCGTGAGGCCCATCTCGCGCGCCAGATGCAGAACCGCGGCAACGGTGTGCGCGTTGTGGGTGGCGAATTGCGGATAGATGCGGTCGGTCAGCGACAGCAGTTTTCGCGCATTGGTGATGTAGCTTGCATCGGTCGCCTGCTTGCGCGTGAAGACCGGGAAGGAGGCCAGCCCCAGGACCTGCGCCCGCTTTACCTCGGCGTCCCAGTAGGCGCCCTTGACGAGGCGGACCATGATCCTCCGGTCCAGCCGGTCGGCCAGCGCATGCAGCCAGTCGATCACCGCCCCGGCGCGGCGGCCATAGGCCTGCACCACCACGCCGAACCCGTCCCAGCCCTTCAGCGCCGGGTCCGAGAGCGTCGCCTCGATCACCTCCAGCGACAGGGCCAGCCGGTCGGCCTCTTCCGCGTCGATGTTGAACCCAAGGCCCGCCGCCTTGGCCAGCGAGGCCAGCGCCCGGACGCGGGGCACCAGCTCTTCCATCACCCGGTCGCGCTTGGCGACCTCATAGCGCGGGTGCAGCGCCGAAAGCTTGACCGAAATGCCGGGGTTGGTGCGGATGTCGTTGCCCTTTGCGGCCCGGGCGATGGCGGTGATGGCGCGCGAATAGGCCAGGTGGTAGCGCCGCGCATCGGCCTCGGTCCGCGCGGCTTCGCCCAGCATGTCGTAGCTGTAGGTGTAGCCCCTTGCCTCCAGCTCCTCGGCCCGGTCCATCGCCTTGTCGATGGTTTCGCCCAGGACGAAATTGCGCCCCATCTCCTTCATCGCGCGCGAGACGGCGGTGCGGATCACCGGCTCGCCCAGCCGCCGCACCGCGCCCCGCAGCGCGCCCGCGATCCCGCCCTCGCGATCGTCCAGCACCTTGCCGGTCAGCATCAGCGCCCAGGTCGAGGCGTTGACGAGGCTCGAGGCCGATTTGCCCAGATGCCGCCCCCAGTCGGAGGGCGCGATCTTGTCCTCGATCAGCGCGTCCATCGTCTCGGCATCCGGCACCCGCAGCAGGGCCTCGGCCAGGCACATCAGCGCGATGCCCTCGTCGGTCGAAAGCCCGTATTCGGCGAGGAAGACCTCCATCAGTCCCGGCCGCGCGCTGGCGCGGATGCGCCGGACGAGGTCAGCCCCCTGCGCCGCGATGGCGGCCCGTGCGGGGGCGTCCAGCGCAGCCTCGGCCACCAGGCGCTGCACGAGCGCGGTTTCGTCCGTCAGCGTCCCGGTGGTGATGACGGACCAGGCGGCGGGAGCGACAATCGTATTCATGACAGACACCTTTCTTTCCGCCCAGCATAACGCGAAATTTGCAGGCTGTTTTCCTGAAGATTGTGCTACATGCAGCCGAATATGGGATGAAACCAGGAGAACTTCATGCCAAACGACCGCTCCGATCTGGACCGTTTCGACCTTGCGATCTTGCGGGTCCTTCAGACCGAGGGGCGCATCTCGGCCGTCGAGCTCGCCCGTCGGATCGGCTTGTCGAAATCGCCCACCCAGGCGCGGATGAAGCGGCTGGAGGAAATCGGGATCATCTCCGGCTACCGCGCGATCCTCGACCCGATCCGGATGGGCCTGGCGCATGTGGCCTTCGTCGAGGTGCGGCTGTCGGACACCCGCGAGGCGGCGCTGACCGCCTTCAACAAGGCGGTGCTGACCGTGCCCGAGGTGGAACAGTGTCACATGATGGCGTCCAGCTTCGACTACCTGCTGAAGGTCCGCACCGCCGATATCCAGAGCTATCGCCGCGTGCTGGGCGAGGTGATCTCGGCCCTGCCCCATGTCGCCTCGACCTCGACCTATGTGGCGATGGAGGCGGTGAAGGAGGTGTTCTGACGCGCTTTCCCGAACCGGCTCCGGCAGGCGGTCGGGCGGCGCAGGAAACCGCCATGTGCCTTGACCGCGCCGGAGAGTTGGCGAACCTCGGCGACGACTGCGCCTTCGACAGCCCCGGCGGGCCCATCTCGCTGATCCGGGGCATTGACGGGCTGCCGCGCAGCTTCGCCAACTGTTGCCGCCCTCGCGGCTCGGTCCTTCCGGACGGGTCCGGCAGCGTCGTGGGCCGGGTCGCCTGCCCTTGCCACGCCCGGACCTACCGGAACGACGGCCGTCTCTGCCGTTGCCCGGTCATGAAGGATCCGAAGGCTTCGCCAAGGTCGAGAACGGGCTGGTGGCTCGATCTGGACGCCTGGGAAGGAAGCAGCTTCGCCCGGTTCCCCCGCGATGGGCCAAGCCTTCCTGCGCATCAGCACGATTTCCCCGACCGGATGACCGGGCGGCTCGTCGTGCGCCTTAGGCTTCTTCTCGCGCGGCGGCGCAGCGGCGAGGAGACGAAGGCGAACGAGGAGACTATCCCTGCGGTGTCATCGCCTTGCGCTGCCGCGCCCGTTCGAGACCGAGCTTCCGTTCGCGCCAGATGATGAGGATGCCGGCAATGACGATCAGTGCCGCTCCGCCCAGCATCGGCCAGGTCGGCACCTCGCTGAACACGAAATAGCCGATCCCAAGTGCGAAGATCATCGAGGCATAGTCGAAGGGTGCCACGAGCGAGGCGTCGGCCTCGCGGTAGCTCGAGGTCAGCAGGATCTGGCCAAGCCCCCCAAGCAGTCCCGCGCCAATGAGGATCGCGGCTTCTCCGGCCGTGGGCCGGACCCAGCCGAAGGGCAGCGTGACCAGCGACATCACGGCTGCGGTGACCGAGAACCAGAAGACGATGGCCGAGGTCTGTTCGGTCATCACCAGCTTGCGCACGAAGACCTGCGCCAGAGCCGCGAAGACCGCGCCCCCCAGGACCAGCAGCGCGCCCAGCGCCTCGGCCATCCCCGCCGCACCCGGGTCGATGGACAGGCGCGGCGCCAGCACGATCAGGACGCCGATCATCCCAAGGATCACCGCCGAAATGCGGAATGCCGCGGTGCAGGCCGCCGTCGCGGGCGCTGAGGCGCTGGCGGGCGGCATCGACATCCTGGTCAACAACGCCGGCTACGGCCTGACCGGCGCGATCGAGG
>JBKBVC010000282.1:1819-3639 GCA_046289805.1 Tabrizicola sp. | reverse complement strand
GCCGGATTCGAAATCATCCGCCGAGTAGGTGCCCATGAAGGGCATCTCCAGATGCGTATGCGGGTCGATCCCGCCGGGCATGACGTAGCAGCCGCTGGCATCCAGAACCTTGTCACCCTTCAGTCCCTGCCCGATTTCGGCAATCACCCCGCCCTCGATCTTTACGTCGGCCACATAGGTCAGGTCCGCCGTGACGACCGTTCCCCCCTTGATCACCGTGGAAGCCATCGAAGCTCTCCCTGCTTTCCTCTTTATGATCGTTTGCTCAGAACCGCGACCACGCCCCGGACATGCTGTCAGGAGACGACCTCCGCCACCTCGAGCACCGAGTGCAGCAGCACATCCGTCCCCGCCGCGGCCCATTCGGGGCTGATCTCCTCAGCCTCGTTGTGCGACAGCCCATCAACGCAGGGGCACATGATCATCACCGTCGGCGCGACGCGGTTGATCCAGCAGGCATCGTGGCCGGCGCCCGAGACGATGTCCATGTGGGAATAACCAAGTTTCTCTGCGGATTGCCGGACGATCTTCACGAGGCCCGGGTCGAAGGTGACGGGGTCGAAGTGGCCCACGTCCTCGATCTCACATCCAAGCCCCAGCTCCTTCGCCACCGCATGGGCGGCGCGGATGACTTCGGCCTTCATCGCATCCAGCTTCGCCTGTTCGGGCGACCGGATATCCACCGTGAACACGCATTTCCCGGGGATCACGTTGCGCGAGTTCGGGTAGACGTTGCACTGGCCCACCGCCCCCACGGCGTTCGGCTGGTGGCTCATCGCGATCTGGTGGACCCGTTCGGTGATCCGCGCCATCCCCAACCCCGCGTTGACCCGCATGTGCATGGGCGTGGACCCCGTATGCGCCTCGCGCCCCGTCAGGGTGATCTGCAACCACCACAGGCCCTGGCCATGGGTGACGACCCCGATATCCTTGCCCTCGGCTTCCAGGATCGGGCCCTGTTCGATGTGCAGCTCCAGCATGGCATGCATCTTCCGCGCGCCGACGGGTTCGTCGCCGACCCAGCCGATGCGGGCCAACTCGTCGCCAAAGCGCTTGCCCTCGGCGTCGCGCCGGTCATAGGCGAAGTCCTGCGTGTGCATCCCGGCAAAGACACCCGAGGCAAGCATCGCCGGGGCAAAGCGCGTCCCCTCCTCGTTCGTCCAGTTGGTCACGACGATCGGGCGGCGGGTCCTGATTCCCATGTCGTTCAGCGTGCGCACCACCTCCAGCGCGCCCAGAACCCCCAGCACGCCGTCGTACTTGCCCCCCGTGGGCTGGGTATCGAGGTGCGAGCCCATGTAGACCGGCAGCGCATCCGGGTCAGTTCCTGGCCGCGTGGCGAACATGTTGCCCATGGTATCGACGCCCATGGTCATGCCGGCGGCCTTGCACCAGGACGCGAAGAGATGCCGCCCCTCGCTGTCGGCATCGGTCAGGGTCTGCCGGTTGCAGCCGCCTGCGACGCCCGGGCCGATCTTCGCCATCTCCATCAGGCTGTCCCACAGCCGTTCGGAATTGATCCGCAGGTTGTCCCCGGTTGCTGGCATCTGACACTCCCTGTACGCGCCGAGGCCATCCTGCCCCTTGCCGCGACTCGTTTCCTGACCGTATGGTCAAGAAGAAGGCGACCACAACCTGACCATACGGTCAACAAAAATCCGGAGAGCGATGAGCGGCGACGCCCAGATTTCACGCATCAGGCCGGGACGTCGCACGGATATCCGGCGCGAGAACGAACGCGCGATTCTGGAGGCCGCCGAGAAGGTCTTTGCCGAGGCCGGCTTCGGAGGGGCCACGATGCAGCTGATCGCCGACATGGC
>JBKBVC010000282.1:0-1809 GCA_046289805.1 Tabrizicola sp. | reverse complement strand
GGTCTGCCCAAGGCGAATCTGCACTATTACTTCGCCACCAAGGAGGACCTGTATCGCAGGGTCGTGCAGCAGATCTTCGAGATCTGGCTCGATGCGGCATCGAGTTTCGACGATGCGCCGGGGCCAGTCGAGGGGATCGGCGCCTATATCGACGCCAAGATGGACATTTCCCGCACCCATCCGCATGGCTCGAAGGTCTGGGCGTCCGAGGTGATGCACGGAGCGCCCGTGATCCAGGATTATCTGGAGACGACGCTGCGCGACTGGACCGAGGGCCGGGTGGCGGCGATCCAGCGGTGGATCGACGAAGGCAAGATGCGTCCGGTGAACCCGCGGCACCTTCTGTATCTCATCTGGGCCACAACGCAGCACTACGCGGATTTCGGGCATCAGATCCAGACGCTGAACGGGGGCCGACCGCTGAGCGAGGCGCAATGGAAAGAGGCCAAGGCCAGCGTGAAGGAGCTCGTCCTGCGCGGGATCGGGGCGATCTGAGGGAGCGGATATGGACCGGACCGAACTCGAGGCCGAATATGCCACGCTCACCCTGGCCGCCTTCGACGAACTGTCGGCGCTTCGGCTGGGACAGATCCTGGTCAATCTTGCCCTGGCAGAGGACCTTCCGGTGGTAATCGACATCCGCACCAGTGACCGGACGCTCTTCCATGCCGCGCTGCCGGGCTCGGCGCCGCTGAACGACCTCTGGGCGCGGCGCAAGTCGAACACGGCGCTGAAGTTCCAGCTGCCCTCGCTTCTGGTCGGGCGCCGGCTGGCGGCCAGGGACGAGACGCTGGCCGGGCATGGGCTTTCGGCCGAGGATCATGCCGAGTCGGGCGGTGCGGTGCCGATCCGGGTGGCAGGGGTCGGCGTGGTGGCGGTGGCCACCGTCTCGGGCCTGCCGCAGGTCGAGGATCACCGGCTGGTCGTCCGCGGCCTGCGCGCCCTGATCGACGGCGCGGACGCGGGCTGACCCCCGCTTGCAAGCGGTTTGACCTGTCGCCTCGGGCTGCGCTATTCCCGACCTGTCCACCCCCTTGTTCCGGTTCCGATGTCCGCCACCGCCCGCCCCCGCTCCCGCATCCAGCAGAGGAACCGCGAGGTCATCCTCGACGCCGCGCTCGAGGTGTTCTCGGCGCATGGGTTCCGGGGGGCGACCCTTGACCAGATCGCCGAGGTCGCAGGCCTGTCCAAGCCCAACCTGCTGTATTACTTCCCCTCGAAGGAGGCGGTTCACAAGGCGCTGCTGACCGGGCTCTTGGACACCTGGCTCGATCCGCTGCGCGCCATGGATCCGGCCGGAGAGCCGCTGGCGGAGATCCTGGACTATGTCCGCCGCAAGCTTGACCTCGCGCGCGACTACCCGCGCGAAAGCCGGCTGTTCGCCGGCGAGATCCTGCAGGGCGCGCCCCGTCTGCGCGAGGCCATCGAGGGCGACCTGCGCGCCCTGGTGGCCGAGAAGGCCGCCGTCCTGAGCCGGTGGATGGAAGAGGGACGTATCGCCCCGGTCGATCCGGTGCATCTGATCTTCTCGATCTGGGCCTTGACCCAGCATTACGCCGATTTCGACGTGCAGGTGCGTTCGGTTCTGGGGCCGGGTCACGATCCCTTCGCCGAAGCGGGCGGCTTCCTCGAGACGCTGTTCACCCGCCTCCTGAAGCCCGATCCCTAAAGTCCTAACGACAATCCGGCTGAGAAGGTGTTGATTTCGGGTTAAGATCGGCTTGCTCTTTTGACGGAAAGGAGGGCGAGCGATGGCCATGATCACCAGCATTCGTGCGCCGCATCCGGTGGCAGAGGCGCCCCTTCATC
>JBKBVC010000281.1:0-3645 GCA_046289805.1 Tabrizicola sp. | reverse complement strand
GCCAAAATTCTTCGCCGAAGAATTTTGGCGCGGGCGCTCACCTGTGACGGCGGTTTTCCAGCTGCGCCAGCCGCACCTGCCGGAGTGCCTCGACCAGCAGCGCGGTCAGTAGGCCGAAGCTGAGGAAACCGTTGACCGCCGCCATGGCCGCAAGGACCCGCCACTCCAAAGCCGGCACGATATCGCCAAGCCCAAGGGTAGAGAAGGCGACGATGGCAAAATAGACCGCCTCCTCGAGGGTCGCGAAGGCGCCAAGCGCGTGCAGGACCAGCGCCCAGATCCAGACGCCGAGCGTCACCACGGCCAGAACCCAGACCCCGACCCCGATCAGCATGAGAAGCAGCTTGGGCCGTTGCGGTTCGGCAATGAGCCAGGGATGGACGCGGCGGAAGCCGACTTCGAGCAACAGCGCCGCCACCGCCATCACCACGAGGTTGATCAAGAGCAGCCCGGTTCCCATGGCGATCTGTGCGAACATCGTGACCCTTCTGGACTAAGCCCGGCTCAAGCCTTATCTCAACGCGATCATGGTGGCCAAGTCCGATCCCAACTCGAAGCTCATCGCCGAGAACCGGCGGGCGCGGTTCGATTACCACATCGAAAGCGATCTGGAGGCCGGGATCGTGCTGCTCGGTTCCGAGGTCAAGAGCCTCCGCCAGGGCGGGGCGAACATCGCGGAAAGCTATGCCAGCGTCGAAGGCGGCGAGCTTTGGCTGATCAACAGCTACATCGCGCCCTATCTTCAGGCCAGGACCTTCGGGCATGAGGAACGTCGGCGGCGCAAGCTACTGGTGTCCAGGAAGGAACTCAGCCGGTTGTGGAGCGCCGTGGGGCGCGAGGGCATGACCATCGTGCCGATGAGAATGTATTTCAACGACCGCGGCATCGTGAAGCTGAAGCTGGGGATCGCCAAGGGCAAGAAGCTGGCCGACAAGCGCGAGACCAGCGCCAAGCGCGACTGGGACCGGCAGAAGGCGCGGCTTCTGAAACAGAACAGCCGCGACTGAACTTGCACAAATCACACATTTGTTGCCGGATTCGCCGTTTTCTGGCAGTCTGACCCATACCGGATGACAGTTCCGGGGATAAGGCCGGGCGAATCCGGTATGGGAACCGGCAAAGAGGGAAGGTTTGAGTCATGGGTATGGAACTGATCATCCAGATCATTGCGGGCCTCCTGGGCGGCAATGCGGCGGGTGCCGGGCCGAAGAATCTCAGCCTCGGAACGGCGGGGAACTCGGTTGCCGGAGCGGTCGGCGGCGGGCTGGGCGGCGTCCTGATGGGCATGCTCGGCGGTGATGCGGGGGCCGCTGCAGGGGCTGCGATGCAAGGGCTCGATATCGGCGCCATCGTCCAGTCGGTCGCGGGCGGCGGCATCGGTGGTGCCGTGCTGACGGCGATCGTCGGCATGCTGAAAAAGGCTCTGGTGAAGTAATTCGCCCTGGCGCGGGGGTCAATGCGCCCCCGCGCCGCTTGCACCGCGCCTTGCGCCAAGGGTATATCCCGGCAGACGCTCGGGAGGCCGCCCATGATCCCATCGCCGCAGGACGACCCAAGGACGCTGGTCTCGACCGACTGGCTGGCAAGACACCTGCGCGACCCCGACCTGCGGATCCTGGATGCCAGCTGGTATCTGCCTGCCCAGAACCGGGATGCGAAAACCGAATACGCGGCGGGCCACATCCCCGGCGCGCGGTTCTTCGATATCGACGAGATCTCGGACCAGAGGTCCTCGCTGCCGCATATGGCCCCCCCGCCCGAGAAGTTCATCAGCCGGATGCGGGCGATGGGCGTGGGCGACGGCCATCAGGTGGTGGTCTATGACGGCGCGGGCATCTTCAGTGCGGCCCGCGTCTGGTGGACGTTCCGCCTGATGGGCAAGACCGATGTGGCGGTGCTGGACGGCGGTTTCCCCAAGTGGCGCGCCGAGGGCCGCGAAATCGAGGACATGCCGCCCGTGATCCGCGACCGGCACATGACCGTGTCCCGTCAGAACCACCTGGTGAAGGATGTGACCCAGGTCGCCCATGCGGCCAAGCTGGGCGAGGCGGAAATCCTCGACGCCCGTTCGGCGGCGCGCTTCCGCGGCGAAGAGCCCGAGCCGCGTCCGGGCCTGCGGTCGGGGCATATTCCGGGGTCGAAGAACATTCCCTTCGGCGAGGTGCTGAACCCGGACGGGACCATGAAGCCTCCGGCCGAGCTGAAAGCGGTGTTCGAAGCGGCCGGCGTCGATCTGAAGAAGCCCGCCATCACCACTTGCGGCTCGGGCATCACGGCAGCGATCCTGTCCCTGGCGCTGGAGCGGATCGGGCACCGCAACCATGCGCTCTATGACGGGTCCTGGGCGGAATGGGGCATGTATGACGACCTGCGGATAGCGACCGGGCCGTGAGGCTGCTTGCCGTTCCCGGTGCGTTATGGCACTGGGCTGCCGTCCAGAACCCCGGGAACGCCCATGCTCGAAACGCTTCAGCCCCAGCCGCAGGACAAGATCCTGGCCCTCATCGCCATGTTCCGGGATGACCCCCGGCCCGCCAAGATCGACCTTGGCGTCGGCGTCTACAAGGACGCGACCGGCCTGACCCCGGTGATGCGCGCGGTGAAGGCAGCGGAAAAGCGGCTGTGGGAGGTGGAGACCACCAAGACCTATACCGGTCTGGCCGGAGAGCCTGCATATAATGCCGCCCTTGTCAGGATGATCCTGGGCGAGGGCCATGCGGACCGCGCCGCTTCGGTCGCCACTCCCGGCGGGACGGGCGCGATCCGGCAGGCGCTGGAACTGATCCGCATGGCCAACCCCAGGGCGCGGGTCTGGATGTCGGCGCCGACCTGGCCGAACCACCCTTCCATCGTGAAGTATCTCGGCATGACCGGGGTCGAGTATCGCTACTTCGACGTGGCCAGCTCGGGCATCGACTTCGCGGGCCTGATGGCGGACCTCGAAGGGGTTGCGGCGGGGGATGCCGTCCTCCTGCACGGTTGCTGCCACAACCCGACCGGAGCGAATCTCTCGTCCGACCAGTGGGATCAGGTGATCGCGCTGCTGCAACGGAAGGGCGCGGTGCCCTTCGTCGATCTCGCCTATCAGGGCTTCGGCGACGGGCTGGACGAGGACGCCGAGGCCACCCGCAAGATCGCGGCTGCCTTCCCGGAAGTCCTGATCGCCGCCTCGTGCAGCAAGAATTTCGGGATCTACCGCGAACGCACCGGGATTCTGATCGCGCTGACCTCCCCCGACCGCAAGGCCGTGGTGCAGGGCAACTTGAACTTCCTGAACCGGCAGAACTACAGCTTCCCGCCCGACCACGGCGCGCGGCTGGTGACGATGATCCTCGAGGACCAGGCCTTGACCGCCGACTGGAAGGCGGAACTGGAGGAAGTCCGCCAGAACATGCTGGGCCTGCGCAGGCAGCTGGCCGATGATCTGCGCCGGGCGACCAACTCCGACCGGTTCGACTTCGTCGCCCACCACCGCGGCATGTTCAGCCGCCTTGGCCTGACCGAGGCGCAGGTGACCCGACTGCGCGAGGAACACGGCATCTACATGGTCGGCGACAGCCGCATCAACATCGCCGGATTGAACGCAAGGACCGTGCCCATCCTAGCCGCCGCCATCGCGCAGGTCATCTGAGCTTCATGCTGGCC
>JBKBVC010000280.1:0-3654 GCA_046289805.1 Tabrizicola sp. | reverse complement strand
GCTTCAAGGGCGGCGCGGCGCTGGATTTCGTCCCTCGCGAACAGCCCTTTGGTGCGGGATCGGATCCTTCGAACATCGTTGATGCCTGCTATCCCTACGGCAGCATTCAGGTGCCGGGCGGGACCGAGCCGATCGTGCTGCACCGCGACGCAGTGTCGGGCGGGGGCTATATGATGGTGGGCTGCGTGATCAGCGCCGATATGGATCTGATCGGGCAGTTGCAGCCTCATGCCCCGGCGCGCTTTGTCGAGGTGACGATGGATCAGGCGCTGGCGGCACGGCATGACCGGCAGGCGGCCCTGCAACGCGTGCGCGATCATCTGGGGAAATGATGGGGGCGACTGCTCATTGTTTGCCTGAGGACTACCTTCGCGCCACGGCGAAGGGCGCATGCAATGAGACGATGAGCGGTTCCCTACCGCCCCCTTGCCTCCTTCGGAGTCACCCCAAATCGCGCCCGGAAGGCGCGGGAGAATTGCGCCTGATCGGTGAAACCGCGCGCATAGGCGATCTCGCCGATGGTGCGGCGGTCGGCGGGGCTCTGCAGGTCTTCCATCGCTGCCTGCAACCGCGTGTCGCGGATCCATTGGCCGAGCGTGGTGTTGGTGTCGCGCAAAAGCTCGTGCAGGTAGCGCACCGAGATGCCACAACCCACCGCCACCTCGTCAGGTCCAAGCTCGGGGTCGTCGATATGGCGGCGCACGAATGCCTCGATCCGCGCCAGATGCGCGGCCCGCACCGTGGAGGCGCCCGAGGTCAGCACGCGCTCATCCGACTGGAGCGCCAGCGCCAGAAGGTCGACAAGCTGGCGGCCGACCAGGGCGCGGGTCTCCTCGGTCATCGCGTCATAGCGCTGCGGGATCAGGTGGATCATGTCCACGAAAAGCCCGTTCGCCCCGTTCGTCGCGTCGAACTGCAAGGAGCAGAACCGGTCCGGCGCCCGGATGCGACCGCCCAGCATGTCCTTGCCCAGCTTCATGACCCAGAGGTCAGCGGGCTCGGCGTGGCTGAACTCGTATGGCTCGTGGCTGCGCTCGATGAAGAAAGCGCCGGGGTTGGCACGCACTTCCTTGCCGCCTTGCGTGAAACGGACTTCAGCCTTGGCAGGCAGAGTCACCAGGAATTCCTCCGGCCCCGGCTCACGGAAATGCTTTGGCAGGCGGCGGTAGAGCAGTGCGTCAGAGATCAGCCGCGACAGCGACACGCCGCCAAGGTCCCACGAGGTCAGCTCGCCGTCGAAGGCCTCGGGGCGCAGGAAGGTCAGGTCCAGCGGAAAATAGGTGCGCGCGATGGCTTCGTGCCAGTGTCGACTGCGAGCGCTCTGGTCCACCCCGCGTGTTGCGATCGTGCTCTTCATGGCGTGCTTTTCCGTTCACCCCATCAGGCCATGTGGGCGCGAGTCGGGCAAGCCTGCATGATGCCCCACTACACGGAAACGCAAAAACCGGTGCGCCCGGTGCAAAGACGCGGGCGCAAGGGCGCCGTTAGCCTTCCCCGATCAAAGGCGCAACAGACGCCGCGCGACAGGCGTAGCGGAAACGACGACCGGGCATATCGACGGATCCTCCCGCTGTTGCGCGGCCCTTACGGGAGGGCTTCGTGATGGCGGGCACGCCAAGGAAGAAGAAGGTTGAGGTGGATCCGATCACCCTGTCGGTGGTCCGGGGTATCCTCGAAACAACGCAGCGCGAGATGACGCTGAGCCTGGAAAAGACCGCGCGGTCCAGCGTGTTCAATCTGGCGCACGATTATTCCACGGCGCTCTTCAACGACAGGCCCGAGATGATCCTGCAAGGCCAGGACATCCCGATCCACCTTGGATCGCTCATCCCGGCGATGAAGGTGGTGGCGAAGTATTTCGAGGGCGACATCCACGAGGGCGACCTCATCATCCACAACGACCCGGCTTGGGGCGGCAGCCACGCGATCGACACCTGCTTCTACAAGCCGGTGTTCTGGAAGGGGCGGCTGAAATACTGGACCGTCTGCAAGGGCCACCTGACCGATGTCGGCGGGCCGGTCCCTGCGGGCTACAACCCGAACGCCAAGGAAATCTACGCCGAATGCCTGCGTATCCCGCCGGTCAAGGTCTGGGACCGCGGCCAGCCCCGCAAGGACGTTCTGAACTTCATCCTGACCAACATGCGCGCCCGGCGGGATCAGGAAGGCGATTTCAACGCACTGATCGGCGCCTGCCAGGTCGGCGAACGCGCGCTGCTTGCAATGCTGGAAAAGTATGGCGAAGAGCAGGTCGATGCCTGCATCGAGATGCTTCTCGACATGGCGGAACGCCAGATGCGCGGGCTGATCGCGGGCGTGCCGGATGGCACCTATGAAGGCATGGCGATCCTCGAGGACGCGGGTCACGGATATGGCGACTTCGAGATCAAGGCGAACGTCACGATCAAGGGCGACAGCTGCCACATCGCGATCAGCAGCCCGCCGCAGATCCCCTATTTCATTAACAGCTACGAGGGGAACAGCCATTCCGGCGTCTATCTCGGCCTGATGATGTTCGCCCAGCTGCCGCCGCCCTACAACGAGGGGCTATACCGATGCGTCTCAGTGGATTTCGGCCCGAAGGGCACGATCTGCAACGCGGCCGAACCTGCCCCGCACATGAACTGCACCACGACGCCCATGGAAACGCTGACCGACGCGGTGCGGCTGGCTTTCGAGAAGGCAGTGCCGTCCAAGGTCTCGGCCAGCTGGGGCCATGCCAACGGTCTGAACATCGCCGGCTGGGACAAGAGGCACGATGAAGAATACGTCACCATGGTCCTGGCCACCATCATCTCGGGCGCCGGCGCCACGCCATCACAGGACGGTTGGCACGCCTGCGGCCCGGAGTGCTGCTTCGGGGCTCTGACCAGCGGCGACGTGGAGCTGCTGGAATACAGCTATCCCATCATCATCCACCGTTATTCGCTGATGACCGACAGCGGCGGCGCGGGGACATTCCGCGGCGGCAGCGGCAGCGCCTGGGAGGTGGAGCCGCTGAACGACGACATGACCTTCATCACCTTCGGCGAAGGCCGCCGCATCCCGGCGATGGGCGCTGCGGGCGCCGCGAGCACGATGATCGACACCAAGGTCGGGCGGCTGGAACTGGTGGAGGGCGACCACGCAAAAACCATCCGCGAGAACGTCATCAAGGTCATCAAGCCCGGCGACCGGATCACCAACATGAACCCCGGCGGCGGTGGCTATGGCAACCCGATGGACCGGCCGGTCGAAAAGGTCGTCTGGGACGTTAAGAACAACCTCGTCTCGATCGACGGAGCAAGGGAGGATTACGGAGTCATCATCACCGACCCCACCACGCTGCATGTGGACATCAAGGCAAGCGAAGAGCTGCGCGCACGTCGCCGCGCCGCCTTGGCCGAGAAATAAGGGGGACATGAGATGAAATCCGATTACCGACTGGGCATCGACGCGGGCGGCACCTTCACCGACTTCGTTCTGGCCGACAAATCCGGGCAGGTCCGCCTCTTCAAGGCGCTGTCCACTCCGCAGGACCCGACTTTGGCCATCAAGAATGGCCTTCAGCTGATTTCCGAGGAACTGGGGGTTCCGGCGGAAGAAGTGGTCTCGAACTGCGACCTGTGCATCAACGGCACGACCGTGGGGCTCAATGCGCTGATCACGCACAAC
>JBKBVC010000279.1:2883-3656 GCA_046289805.1 Tabrizicola sp. | reverse complement strand
CAGCCGCGCCGCCGCCAGGATCGCACGCAGATAGCTGCCGTTCGACCGCCGCGCGCGCCAGAGCCAGGAGAAGCGCTCGGCCGACATCTTGCCCTCCATCGCCGCCTCGATGATCCGGTCCAGCACGCGCATCTCGCGCAGGGTGTCCTCGGTGCCCTCGGCGGTGAAGCGCGCGTAGAGCGGCGTGACCCAGGGGCGCTGGAACAGGGCCGCGTGCATCGCGTCGGGCTGGTGCAAGGGATCGTGGATCAACCAGACCCGCGAGGCGCTTTCGGTCATGTCGGGGGCATAGCCATAGCGCCCGCGGAAGTTGATGCGCCGCGCGATGCGGTGGCGTTCGTCCCAGCCCGCGAGGCTCGGGTCAAGCGTCGCGCGTGGAGCGATCAGCACCAGCTCCGCCTGTGGCGCGGTGATCGAAAAGGCCGCCGCCGCGTAACCCGCCGGCCCCGCGCCGTAGAACACGACGCGATCGAAATCCTCGAGGAACCCGTCATCGGCCAGCCGGTCGAAATAGCGGAACACCGCCGGATCGCGCCACCAGGTCTCGCCCTCGGCAAGGATGGTCAACAGCGACCAGCCCCGCGACTTGGCCAGGGCATAGTGCTCGGGCAGTTTGTCCTCCCGCTCGCGCAGGGCGGCGGCATCCTCGAAGGTGACCAGAAGTTCCGGCCTTTCCTCGGCAAAGAAGGCATAGTGCCGGTCGCCCAGCGGCAGGAAATCGCCGTCGCCTTCGGCGATTTCCAGCATCTGGCGCTGCCCTTCGGGGGCCGGGG
>JBKBVC010000279.1:0-2873 GCA_046289805.1 Tabrizicola sp. | reverse complement strand
GGCCTTCGACCTTGGCGAGAGATTCGGGCCTCGACAAGGCTCTGGGGTGGTATCGGATTGTTTCCCTGTGGCCGAGTTGCCATTATTCGCCGGCGTGTAAACAATCATCAACCAGAAGTTGCCAGATTTGTGCGAGCCTCACGTCCCTTGCCGATGCGCGCCGATATGGGGCTTCCAGATCGACTCGGCCTCTTCCCGCGCCAGCACCCGCGTCGGCCCCGCCATCAGCAGCTGACCGTAAAGACTGCGCCAGGCGTCCTGCTGCATCAGTGTCCGGAACCGCGCGTGGCGCCAGTCCACCGCCGCGCGATGCAGCGGTCCCAGCACGGCATCCGCATGCAGGCTTGCCCGCAGCGCCCGGCTGTCCAGCGCCAGGATCGAGCGGTCCTCGACGGCGCTGAAGTTGCGCTCGACCCAGTAGCCCACGTCCAGCCCCCCGTCGGCATGGACCCCGCGCCCGCGGTCGCGCTTCAACAGGAAACTCTCCACCGCGCCCAGGGGATAGTGGTTCAACTGCACCAGGCCATATGGGCTGCGGCCGACATCGGAAAAGATGCGCCCGCGGTGAAAGGCGGCGGGCAGCCGGCGCCCCGATCCGTCCACCCAGTGCTGCGCGGCCATCCGGCCGTCGTCGGGCGCGCGGGGGCGATGAACGCCCAGCTTGCGATAGGATCCGTCGTTGCGCACCAGAGTCTTGAACAGATAGGCCCGCCAGGGCCAGTGCAGCACCTCGGGTGCAGCGCGGATGAAGGTCTCGGTGACGGGCGCATCGGAAAAATCGACCACACCGGCATTGCCGAACAGCCGCCAGGTCAGCGTGATTGCCGTCGCCTCCGGCACGGCCGCCAGCAGGGCGGGGATCGTCCGGTCGCCGACATGCACGTTGACGAATTCGTCGATGTCCAGCGATAGCACCCAGTCCGCTTCCCTGACCAGCGGATGCCGGTCGGCCTGCTTCAGAGCCGCCCATTGCGGTCCCTCGGGATGCGGCCCGGGATTGCGGAGGTGAACAAGCCAGCCCAGCGCCTCCAGCCGGTCCAGCATCGCATCGGTGCCGTCCTCGCAATCGTTCGAAAAGACCAGGACATCCGTGATCCCGCAGGCCCGGTGATGCGCCAGCCATTCCAGAAGGTAGGCGCCCTCGTTCCGCACGCAAAGGACGGCCGTGATCCTCACCGCGCCCGCCCTTTCATCTGTCCACAAATATCCCCGCCGGAGGCATCCGCCCTCTCCACCCGCGCCGCACCGGCAGGACTAGCACGGGTGGCCCTGCGCGGCCAATCTCAGAAGAAAGCCTGCACCCCGGTGATCGCCCGGCCCAGGATCAGCGCATGGATGTCATGCGTGCCCTCGTAGGTGTTCACGGTCTCCAGGTTCACCATGTGGCGCATGATCTGGAAATCTTCCTGGATGCCGTTGCCGCCATGCATGTCGCGCGCCATCCGCGCCGCCTCGAGCGCCTTGCCGCAGTTGTTGCGCTTGACGATCGAGATCATCTCGGGCGCGGCATTGGCCTCGTCCATCAGGCGCCCGACGCGCAGGGACGCCTGCAAACCCAGGCTGATTTCCGTCAGCATGTTGGCCAGTTTCAGCTGGTAAAGCTGCGTCCCGGCGATCGGCTTGCCGAACTGCCTGCGGTCAAGGCCATACTGCCGCGCGGCGTGCAGGCAGAACTCCGCCGCCCCCATGACGCCCCAGCTGATGCCATAGCGCGCCCGGTTCAGGCAGCCGAAAGGACCCTTCAGCCCCTCGACATGCGGCAAAAGCGCGTCCTCGCCGACCTCGACATCCTTCAGCACGATCTCGCCGGTGATCGAGGCGCGCAGGGACAGCTTGCCGCCCACCTTCGGTGCCGACAGGCCCTTCATGCCTTTCTCCAGCACGAAACCCCTGATCTTGCCGCCATGTGCCTCGGACTTGGCCCAGACCACGAAGACATCCGCGATGGGCGCGTTGGAGATCCACATCTTCGCGCCGTTCAGGACGTAGCCGTTCGCCGTCTTCTTCGCCGTGGTCTTCATCCCCGCCGGGTCAGACCCTGCGTCGGGTTCCGTCAGGCCGAAGCAGCCGATCCATTCGCCCGAGGCCAGTTTCGGCAAGTATTTCTGCCGCTGCGCCTCGCTGCCATAGGCATAGATCGGATACATCACCAGGCTCGACTGCACGCTCATCATGCTGCGATAGCCCGAATCGACCCGCTCCACCTCGCGCGCCACGAGGCCATAGGCCACATAGGACGCGCCCAGCCCGCCATACTCCTCGGGGATCGTCACGCCCAGAAGGCCCATCTCGCCCATCTCGCGGAAGATGCCGGGGTCGGTGGTTTCCTCCCGATAGGCCGCCACCACGCGCGGTTGCAGCTTTTCCTGCGCATAGGCGCGCGCCGCGTCGCGCAGCATCCGCTCCTCTTCCGTCAGCTGGTCGTTCAGCCGGAATGGATCCTCCCAGTCGAAGCGGCCCAGATCCGGGGCGTCCTTGGCTTTCAGTTTCGGTGCATCCAGCATGGTCAGACCTCCATTCGCTGGCCCGAGTATTGCACGAAAGGGCAGGGGCCTGCTATCGAAAGCCCTGAACAGGTTCATGAGGGAAACTCATGATGCTCCCCCGCCGCTACCTGCCGCCGATCCCCGCGCTCATGGCGCTGGAGGCCGTCGATCGCCTCGGCACCGCCTCCGAGGCGGCGCGGGAGTTGAGCCTGACGCAGGGCGCGATCAGCCGCGCGCTGCAAGGGCTGGAACAGCAGCTTGGCGTGCCGCTCCTGATCCGCGAACGCCAGCGCCTGCGGCTCACGCCCGCCGGGCGCGACTATGTGGCCGAGGTGAGGAAGGCGCTCCACCTCCTCGCCTCCGCCTCGATCACGCTGCGCGCCAACC
>JBKBVC010000278.1:0-3671 GCA_046289805.1 Tabrizicola sp. | reverse complement strand
TCAGCTGCATAAGGCCTCGAGCGCGTCGTCCGTGACCTTCACGCCAATGGGAGCGCCGCCCATCGCCTCGCCCACGTCGCGGCCGATCCAGGGGTGGCCGGCGCGTTCGACGCATCCGACGAGGCGCAACTTGTCGGTGCCCTGTGCCAGGCGGATCAGCGTCTGGCCCATGCGCCCCGAAGCGCCTGTGATCACCAGTCCCGGACCATCGCTCATGTCGCACCCCCCTGCCGTTGGCCCTTCCCTAGCGGGTTCGCGCGGGCGTGAGAAGCCCGGCGTTGCGGGCGGGGCTGAAAGGGCCTATGTGCAGGTGCATGTCCAAGCGCCTTGATACCGGGTCCGGCCCGTCACAACGCCAGCTTCGGGTGGGGGAACTGATCCGCCGCACGCTGTCGGATGTGCTGAACCGGGCCGAGATCCACGACCCCGAGCTGAACGCCATGTCGATCACGGTCGGCGAAGTGGCCTGCTCGCCCGACCTGCGGGTGGCGACGGTCTATGTCATGCCGCTGATGGGGTCGGTTCCGGTCCAGGCGGCGATCGCGGCGCTGGCAAGGAACAAGGCGGAACTCCGGCACCGGGTGGCGGGGGAACTGACGCTGAAATATGCGCCCGATCTGCGGTTCCGTCCTGACGAGACCTTCGATCGTCTGGACGAGACGCGGCGGCTGTTCGCCGACCCGGCGGTGCAGCGCGACCTTGGCGCGACGGACGATAAGGAATGAAATGGCTTGCCCTGGCCGTCCTGCTGGCCCCGGTGGCAGCAGAGGCGGCAGATTGCCGGGACACCAGTTTCGAGGGCGCCTCCTACACGGTCTGCGAGGTCGGCCTGGACGAGGACCTGCGGCTGTTCCATTCCGGGCCGGACGGAGCCTATGGCAGCTTTCGCAACATCGACCTTGCGCTGGCAGCGCAGGGCAAGGCCCTGGGCTTTGCGATGAACGCAGGGATGTACCACCGCGACCTGTCGCCGGTGGGTCTTTACGTGGAGGACGGGGTGGAACGCTCGGCCATCGTGACACGAGACGGGCCGGGGAACTTCGGCCTGTTGCCGAACGGGGTGTTCTGCATCGGCAAGACCTTCCAGGTGATCGAAAGCCGCGCCTTCAAGAAGGCGAAGCCGGCGTGCCGTCATGCCACGCAGTCGGGACCGATGCTGGTGATCAAGGGCAAGCTGCACCCGAAACTGCTGCCCGGCAGCGACAGCCGCCATATCCGCAACGGCGTGGGCGTCAGCCAGGATGGCAGCCGGGCGGTCTTCGTGATCTCGAACGAGGCGGTGAACTTCCACGCCTTCGCCCGGTTCTTCCGGGACGGGCTGGGGCTGCCGGACGCCCTGTATTTCGACGGCAACATCTCGCGGCTCTATGCCCCCGCGCTGGGGCGGCATGACGGCGGGTTCCCGATGGGACCGATCGTCGGCACCGTGGTCGGGAAGGGCTGAGCCATGGGCCGCACGCGCAAGGGGCGGGAGATCAGCGGCTGGCTGGTCGTGGACAAGCCGGCGGGGGTGACTTCGACCGCCGTCGTCAACAAGGTGAAATGGGCGCTGTCGGCGCAAAAGGCGGGCCATGCCGGGACGCTGGACCCGGATGCGACGGGCGTGCTGGCGGTGGCGCTGGGCGAGGCGACCAAGACGATCCCCTACGTCACCGATGCCCTGAAGTGCTACCGGTTCCGGGTGGTCCTCGGGGCGGCCACCGATACCGACGATGCCTCGGGACAGGTCATCGCCCGCAGCACCGCACGACCGACAGATGCCGAGATCGAAGCCGCCCTGACCGCCTTTCGCGGCGACATCCTTCAGGTCCCGCCGCAGTATTCTGCGGTGAAGGTGGATGGCGAGAGGGCCTACGACCTGGCGCGCGAAGGCGAGGCGCTGGACCTGGCCGCGCGGCCCCTCTGGGTGGAGCGGCTGGAGATGATCGGGCGCCCGGACGCGGACCACCTCGATCTGGAGATGGTCTGCGGCAAGGGGGGCTATGTGCGGTCCATCGCGCGGGACCTTGGGGCGGCTTTGGGCTGCCTGGGGCATGTGGAATGGCTGCGGCGGGAGTGGTCGGGGCCGTTCGAGGCCGGTCAGGGTGTGACGCTGGAGATCATCGACGCGGAGGCCAAGACCGAGGCTCTGGACGCGCGCCTTCTGCCACTGGAGCTGGGGTTGCAGGACCTGCCGGAGTTTCGCGCAACGCCGGAGGGTGCCGTGCGGTTGCGCAACGGCAACCCGGGCCAGGTGATCGGTCATGCCGACTGGGGGACCGAAGGCTGGGCAAGCCTGAATGGGCAGGCCGTGGCCGTGGGGCATTACCGGGGGGGCGAGTTGCACCCGAGCCGGGTGTTCAACCGCTAGACCCGGCCTGGCGCGCGGCCAGGCCGGTGACCGTCTCAGGGGTCTCAATCCTCAGGCGGCAGCAAGTCGGGGTTCCAGACGATTTCCCACAGGTGACCATCAGGGTCGCGGAAATAGCCCGCGTAGCCGCCATAGAACGTGTCCTGCGCTGATTTGATGACTTCGGCACCAGCACGCACCGCAGCCGCCATGCAGGCGTCCACCTCTTCCCGTCGTGCCACGTTGTGCCCGATGGAGACGGCGGTGGAACTGACCGGGGTAATTGGCAATCCGGTATCGCGGGCAAGATCGGCCTGGGCCCAGAGGGCAAGTTTCAGACCGCCGGACAGGTGAAAGAAGGCTACGGCGCCGTGTTCGAATTCCTGACCGACAATGCCTTCGGTCGGAAATCCGAGCCCATCGCGATAGAAGGCGACCGATCGCAGAAGATCGGCAACAGCAAGGGTCAGAACGCTTATCCTGGGTTTCATCACGTGCCCTTTCTATCGACGACTGCACCGCGCAGACGCCTTGATAGTCTTGGGCCGTTGGGCTGCAACGGAAGGACCCGGGACACCGGGGGCCGGGCCAACCGTCCCGTGCCTAACCTGTTTCAGACCATCGCAAGATAGGCCGGACGGCATGAGCCGTCAACGGCGGTGTTCAGGGCTGCAACTGGGGTTCAGTCGGTCAGCAGAAAGCAAAAGGCCCCGCGTCATCGCAGGGCCTTTCCTTAACCTTGGACTTGACCAATCAGGCCAAAGCGGCCTTGGCCTGGCCGGCGATGGCGTTGAATGCCTCGGGCTCGTGCACGGCGAGGTCGGCAAGAACCTTGCGATCGACCTCGATCCCGGCTTTCGCCAGGCCGTTGATCAGGCGCGAATAGGTCATCTCGGCGTCGAACAGGCGCACGGCGGCGTTGATCCGCTGGATCCACAGCGCGCGGAAGCTGCGCTTGCGGGTCTTGCGGTCGCGGGTCGCATACTGGTTGGCCTTGTCGACGGCCTGGGTCGCGGTGCGGAAATTCGTGGAGCGGGCGGCGTAGTAGCCTTTCGCCTGCTTGATCACCTTGCGGTGACGAGCATGGGTGACCTTGCCGGATTTTACGCGGGACATCTTCTGCTCTCCTTACCGGTCGTAGGGCATGTACTTCTTGACGATCTTCGCATCGCTGTCGCAGAGCAGCATGGTGCCGGTCGCGTCGCGGACGAATTTCGGGGTGCGCTTGATCATGCCGTGGCGCTTGCCGGCGACGCCGGCCTTCACCCGACCGGTGGCCGTGAAGCTGAAGCGCTTCTTCGCCGCCGACTTGGTCTTCATCTTGGGCATTTCCATCTCCGTG
>JBKBVC010000277.1:0-3673 GCA_046289805.1 Tabrizicola sp. | reverse complement strand
CCTGAACCAGGGCGGCATGGTCTGGGTGTTCAAGCTGCCCAAGGAACTGGCGATGGCGAACTGACCCCCTCTGGTCGGCGCCCGCAGGGCCGCGCGCGTCCGGGAAGCCCCGGGCGCGCGTGTGCTTTCGGAGCCCTGGCCGGACCCTGCCGGTTGCAGGCAGGAGAAGCGACCTCCGCCTCATGCCCCGGGGACGGCTTGGCGGTCCGCGCGGCTCTTGCCCGGATAAGCGGTCGCGTCCTGGCATCGTCCCGGGGAGAAGGACCGATGATCGCGCCCGACAGCCCGGTTCCCGCCGAGGCCCTGACGGTGATGCCGCGCGCCCACGCCGGGCGAGAACTCGTCCGAGGGCCAATGCGAGGGCGAGATCGTTGCCGTCGCCCTGCCCCGGTCGTGCTTTGCCGTGGACTGTCCGGGGATCGATCTGAACCTCCTGGACGGGCAGGAGCTGATCGGCCGGCTGATCCGGGCCCGCCGCGTCGCCCGCGCCTGCGCCTGGGCAAGGCAGGGCGGCGAGGCGCAGTCAGCCCTTGTTGCGGGTGAAGCCACGGGCCGGATCGTAGCCGTAAAGGGCTGCGGCGGCGAAGACGGCTGTGGCCAGGCAGGTCCAGCCCAGGGCAGAAGGGTTGGGCGTCAGGTAGAGCGAGAAGCGGATCAGCTCGACCGCCTGGGTGAACGGGTTCAGCGCGCAGGCGCGGGCGAGCGCGGGGCTCGCCTCGGCCATCTTCCACAGCGGGTAGAGGGCGGAGGAGAGGAAGAACATCGGGAAGATGACGAAGTTCATCACCCCGGCGAAGTTCTCGAGTTGCCGGATGAGCGAGGAGAGGAGGAGGCCGAGCGCGCCGAGCATCAGGCCGGTGAGAAGCAGTGCCGGGATCACGGCGAGAAGGCCCGCAAGCGGCGGGCGGATGCCCCAGGCATAGCCGATGCCGAGAAAGACGAGGCATTGCAGGAGGCTGATGAGCGTTCCCGCAAGGAGTTTCGCGAAGAGGAGCCAGCCGCGCGGCAGGGGTGCGGTGAGGAGAAGGCGCATGGAGCCCATCTCGCGGTCGTAGACCAGCGACAGCGAGGACTGCATGCCGTTGAAGAGGCAGATCATGCCGAGGAGACCCGGAAGGATGTAGGTCTCGTAGGTGATGTAGGTCTGGTAGGGCGGCGTGATCGACAGGCCGAGGGCGGCGCGGAAGCCGGCGGCGAAGACGAAAAGCCAGACGAGGGGACGGACGAGGGCAGCGACGAGCCGGCTTTTCTGGCCGAGGAAGCGGGCAAGTTCGCGCAGGAGGATGGCCCCGAGGGCCGTGAGGTAGCGCGCCGCGGCCGGCCCCGGGGGGCGTGCGCCGCCCCCCGGCCCCCCCTGCGGGATATTTGGGGACAGATGAAGGGGATCGGCGGTCATGCGGGATCTTCCGTCAGGGCGAGGAAGCGGTCGGTGAGGCTGGTGCCTTCCGCGATCCGGTCCGCCGGGCCATCGGCCAGGAGGCAGCCCCGGTGCAGGATGAGGCAGCGGTCGGTGGGGGCGACCTCGTCGGTCAGGTGAGTGGCCCAGAGGACGGTGGTGCCCTGTGCGGCGAGGGCATGGGCGTGATCGGTGATCGCCCGGCGCGAGGCCGCGTCGAGGCCCACGGTGGGTTCGTCGAGCAGCAGGACGGCGGGGCGGTGGATCAGCGCGCGGGCGAGTTCCACGCGGCGGCGCTGGCCGCCCGAAAGGCTGCGGGCGGGGCTGTCGGCCCGGTCGGTGAGGCCAAGGGTCGCCAGTGCCTCGTCGGCCAGTCCGCGGGCAGCGGGACCGCGGAGGCCGTGAAGGGCGGCGTAGTAGAGGAGATTCTGGCGGGTGGTCAGGTCGAGGTCGAGCGTCGGCTGCTGGAAGACCACGCCCAGCGCGGCGAGGGCCTTGAGCGGGGCCTGGCCGAGGTCATGCCCGGCGATGGTGATCTGTCCTTTCGGCGCGGTGAAGAGGCGGGTCAGGAGGGCGAAGAGGGTGGACTTGCCCGCGCCGTTCGGGCCGAGGAGTGCGGTGAAGCTGCCGGGGGCAAGCGCAAAGGACAGATCGCCCAGCGCCTTGCGCGGGCCGTAGGAGAAGCTGAGGTTTTCGACCGAGAGGCTCATCCAAGCGCGGTCCCGGCAGGGCATTCGGGTGGGCGCCCCCCTCCCCCGGCTGGGCGCCCCCCTCTCCCGGCCCCTCCCCGCGCGGGGGAGCGGAGGCGCCAATCCCGAGGCGTCGGGAGGATCGGCCCCGGACGGGCTTCGGTCATTCGATGACGATCTGCAAGGTCTGCGTCTCGCCGCCTTGCGGGGTGCGCAGGGTATAGGTGCCGGGCTTGATGGCGATGAAGCCCAGTTCCACGGTGCCCGCCTCGTCGAATTCCATGCTGTCGAGGCCGAGGGGGCGGATCTCGATCCCCTCGATCACGATCTCGTCGATCCAGATCGCACGAAAGAATTCTGCCCCGGCAAGCGCGAGTTCCTGGCTGCCGTCGGCGGTGATCTCGACCTCGTAATAGGTGCCGGACTTCAGCACCCAGGGCGCGCCCAGAGGCTGGCCTGCGGACAGGACCAGCTCGGGCAGATCCAGCCTGTTCGAGGCGGCGAAGAGACCGGCGGGGGCGGCGTCCTCCTGCGCCAAGGCGGGCGCGGCGAGGGAGACGAGAAGGGCCAGGGTCAGGCGCATGGGTTACTCCGTGGGGCGGAAGGCGGCGCCCCAGGGGAAGCGGCCGACCTTGATGGACTTGAGCGCGGTGCGCGAGGCCACGTCGATCACGGTGACGTCGCCCGATACACCGTTGGTGGTGAAAAGCTGGCTGTGGTCGCGGTTGAAGGCCATGTGCCAGACGCGGCGGCCGACAAGGATGTAGCTCTCGACTTCGAAGGTCTGCATGTTCACCACGGCGACGTGGTTCGAAGGGCCGAGGGCGACGAAGGCGGTGGTGCCGTCGGGGGTGAACTCGAAGCCGACGGGCTGGATCAGGTCCTGGTTCACGCCGGGAATGGCGAACCGGATCTTCGCCTTCTCGGCCTTGGTGGCGATGTCGAACACGGTGACGGTGCCGCCGATCTCGGACGACACCCAGAGCTCGGTATCGGTGAATTCGGCGTGGCGGGGGCGGCTGTCCACCAGCGTGTTGGCGATGATCTGGTGCGTCGCCGTGTCGATCCAGTGCGCCATGTTGGTGGTTTCCGAGGTCGTCACCACGATGGAGCCGTCGCGCGAGACGCCCATGCCCTCGGGCTCGATGCCCACGTTGATCTGGGCCACGACCTTGCGGCTTTCCACATCGACCACGGTGGTCACCGCGTCGTCCTCGTTGGCGATCCAGAGGTGGCGGTCGTCGGGGTGCAGCACGAACTGCTCGGGATCCTCGCCGGAGGGCAGGTCGTGCAGGATCTCGCCCGTGGCCGGGTCCATCACCTGCACGGTGTCGCTGTCGGACGCGCAGATATAGACGCGGGAGTGATCGTGGGAAAAGGTGATGCCGCGCGGGCGTTCGCCGGTGGGGATGGTGCGGGTGACTTCCAGGGTCGCGGTATCGATCACGCTGATCGTGTCGTCCTTTTCGTTCGTCACCCAGATTTCATCCGTGCGTGCCGGTGTCGCAAGGACAAGGGCGAGCGTCGCGGCAAGGGTGGCACCCCCCCTCCCCCCTCCCCTCCCCGCCAGGGGGAGGGGAGGTGCGGT
>JBKBVC010000276.1:0-3680 GCA_046289805.1 Tabrizicola sp. | reverse complement strand
GTCGAGCAGGTGGAACAACAGGGGGTTGGCCAGGATCGATAGCATCGCGCCCGCCACCACAAGGTCGCGCGCCTCGGGCGGGACGATATCCAGTTTCGCGCCCATCGTGATCAGGATGAAAGAGAACTCGCCGATCTGCGCCAGGCTTGCCGCGATGGTCAGCGCCATGTCGCGCCCCTTGCCCAGAAGCAGGACCAGGTAGAACCCGGCCGCCGCCTTGACGCCGACGATGATCGTCACCGTGGCCAGCAGCGCCAGGGGTTTCGACATCAGGATCGCCGGGTTGAACAGCATGCCCACCGAGACGAAGAACAGCACCGCGAAGGCATCGCGCAGCGGCAGGGTTTCCCGCATGGCCTGTTGCGACAGGGTCGAGGAGGACATCACCATCCCGGCGAAGAAAGCCCCCAGCGCGAAAGAGACGCCGAAGAAATGCGTCGCGCCATAGGCCACGCCCAGCGCGATGGCGAGGACCGCCAGCCGGAACAGCTCGCGCGACAGGGTATGGGCCACGAAATGCAAGATCCAGGGGATGACCCGGCGGCCGATCACCAGCATGAGGGCCACAAAGGCCGCCGCTTTCACCAATGTTATCAGGACTGTAGCCGCGATCGGGCCGATACCGATGTTCTGGGTGACTTCGGCGACGATCTCGGCATCCTCGCTGACCGGCATCGCCGTCCCGCCCAGGAGGCCCGCCAGCGGCGGGATCAGCACCAGCGCCAGCACCATCACCAGATCCTCGACGATCAGCCAGCCCACGGCGACGCGGCCCTTGTCGGTCTGGATCAGTTCGCGGTCCTGCAACGCGCGCAAGAGGACCACGGTCGAGGCGACCGACAGCGCGATGCCGAAGATCAGCCCGGCCCCGAGGCTCCACCCCATCGCCCAGCCGACGCCCGTGCCGGCCAGCGTCGCCACCGCGATCTGGCCCAGCGCTCCGGGCAGCGCGATGCCCTTCACCGCCATCAGGTCGCGGGGCGAGAAATGCAGGCCGACCCCGAACATCAAGAGGATGACGCCAAGCTCGGCCAACTCGCCCGCAAGGTCGGTATCGGCGACGAAGCCGGGGGTGAAGGGGCCGATCACCACTCCCGCAAGCAGGTAGCCCGCGATCAGCGGCAGCTTCAGCCGCTGGGCCATCAGGCCAAACAGGAAGGCCAGCCCGAAGCCGGCGACAAGCATGGTGATCAGGGGCGTTTCGTGCGGCAAACCTTCTGCATCCTTTCCGGCCGGCAGCCCCGAGCCACGGGGTCCGGCCAGTCGCCAGTCGGGAAATCCTGTCAGGAGACAACAGGATAGTAGGCACGTATCGCCGCGATGCAATCGGCTGTGCCGTTCCGGAAGGTCACGATTCGCGCATTTGCCGAAACAGTTTGCAATGTTACGGCTTGGGGATGACTCCGCTGATCCCGAACCCCCGCGCCCGCCGCCTGTTCCTGCACCGCCATGCGCTGGCCGAGCCGCCGCGGGGTCCCGCCTCGGGCCAGGCGCTGCACGACCTGATCGCGCGGATCGGGTTCGTCCAGGTGGACAGCATCAACACCGTCGCGCGCGCCCATGACATGATCCTGTGGTCGCGCCGGCAGTCCTATCGCCCCGCAGCGCTTAAGCGTCTGCTGGAACGGGACCGGGCCCTGTGGGAGCACTGGACGCATGACGCCTCGATCCTGCCGGTGGCCTTGCACGGGGTCTGGCAGCACCGCTTCCAGCGTGATGCGGTGCGGTTGGAGGCGAACTGGAAGCGCTGGTTCCGCGAGGGGTACGAGGCGCAATTCGACAGCATTCTCAATCGGATAGCCAGAGATGGTCCGGTCGGCACGGCCGATGTCGGCGAGGGGGAAGAACGCGGCAAGGGTGGCTGGTGGGACTGGCATCCCTCGAAGACCGCGCTGGAATGGCTGTGGCGGACGGGCCGGCTGGCAGTCACCCGTCGCGAGGGGTTCGCCAAGATCTACGACCTGACCGAACGGGTGATCCCCGAGCCGCATCGCGCCCCCGTCCCGGCCGAGATGGTGACAGACTGGGCCTGCCGCTCGGCGCTGCGGCATCTGGGCTTCGGCACCAGCGGAGAGATCGCGGCCTACTGGAACGCGGTCGGGCCGGAGGCCGCGAAGGACTGGTGCCGCGCGGCGCTTGACCGGGGCGAGATCGTCGCGGCCGAAGTCGAAGGCGCCAGGGGGCAACGCCGCAAGGTCTTCATTTTCCCGGAGATTCTGGAGGAGGACCCGCCGGACCCGACCAACCGCCTGCGCATCCTGTCGCCCTTCGACCCGGCGCTTCGCGACCGCGACCGGGCCGAGTTCCTGTTCGGCTTTCACTACCGGATCGAGGTCTTCGTGCCCGAACCGAAGCGGATCTATGGCTATTATGTCTTCCCGGTGCTGGAGGGCGACCGGCTGGTCGGCCGGATCGACGTGAAAGCCTTCCGCGACAAGGGGGCCCTGCGGGTCAGGGCGTTCTGGCCCGAGGCCGGGGTGAAGCCGACCAAGGGGCGGCTGGCGAAGCTGGAGGCGGAGCTGGACCGGCTGGCGGTTTTCGCGGGCTGCGACAGGGTCGAATTCGCGGATGGATGGGAGAGGGAGACCTTGATGCGGTAAAGCCTTTGAGAACGCAGCGTTAAATCAGGACATTTCGAACAGGTTAACGGTCTGGCATCCGTCTGGCATGCGTCGGCTTTCCGTCCCGACGCGAGGCGGGCAGATGCGGGATTTACCATGTCAGGCGAATCGAGGCGGGCGGGTGCGGCCATGGGGCGCGTGTCGGTGCGCTGTAGCGCACCCTACGCTGGTGGCGGGGTCAGGTCGGCACCTTCCACCCGTCGATCACCGCGACCGCCTCTTCCGCGGTCTCGACCATGGCGAAAAGCGACAGGTCCTCGGGGCTGATGACCCCGGCCTCGGCCAGCTGCTGCCAGTTCACCACGCTTTCCCACCAGTCGCGGCCGAACAGGAGGAAGGGCACCGACTTCATCCGCCGGGTCTGGATCAGGGTCAGGCTCTCGAACAGCTCGTCCATCGTGCCGAAGCCGCCGGGAAAGACCACGACGGCCTTTGCCCGCATCAGGAAATGCATCTTGCGGATGGCGAAGTAGTGGAAGTTGAACGACAGGTCCGGCGTCACGTAGGAATTGGGCGCCTGTTCGTGCGGCAGGACGATGTTGAGCCCGATCGACTGGCCCCCGGCCTCGTCCGCGCCGCGGTTGCCGGCCTCCATCACGCCGGGGCCGCCGCCGGTGCAGACCACCCATTCGCGGCCATAGCTGGCAAGGCTGCGTTCCGTCATCAGCCGGGCAAAGCGGCGCGCCTCGTCGTAGTAGTGCGACAGGCTCGCCAGCACCGGGGTTGCCGCCCGGTCGCGGTGTTCGGGCGCGGGGATGCGGGCGCCGCCGAACATGACCACGGTCGAGTCGATCCCGCGTTCGTCCATCACCATCTGCGGTTTCAGAAGCTCCAGCTGCAACCGCACCGGGCGCAGTTCGTCGCGCAGCATGAAGTCGCGGTCGAGGAAGGCCAGCCGGTAGGCCGGCGCGCGGGTCTGCGGCGTCTCGGGGATGCGGTGGACGGCGGCGGCGTCCTCGATCGAATCGCGGAACTGGTGGCTGCGGTGGTCTTCGGTCATCAACTCGCTCGGATTGCGTGGCACTGGTGCAAGGCTTATAGGGTCGGCTGGCCCGTGAC
>JBKBVC010000275.1:0-3683 GCA_046289805.1 Tabrizicola sp. | reverse complement strand
AATTCCGAATTCAACAGCGGCTGCTCTGCGCCCAGTGTGGTCCGGGCGAAGGGCATCAGGCGGTAGCCGCTGGCGGGCGGGGTGCCGTAGACGGTTTCGAACGCAAGCGCCATCTGCGCCCGCGCGCCGTGTGCGCGTGCCATGGGGGTCTCCTATGTGGGGGTGTCAGGCCAGAGGGCCGGTCGTGGTGTAGTGCAGGACGACGGTGATCACCGCCGCCTTCAGGGCGGCTGCGCCCTCGACGGGCAGATCTACCGAGGCCGGGGCCTCCGGTTCGACCCAGTCGCAGAGGCCGCCCAGCGTCCGGTCCGCCTCAAGCGCCGCGCCGATGGCGGCGACCAGGTTGTCAAAGGCGCTTGCCCGGCCGGTACCCGCCTGGACGACGACCTCCAACTCCGCCCGGTGCTGGTAGTGGTAGCGCAGGGGCGACAGCGTCACCTCCGGCTCGCCCGGCTGGCCGTCGCGCAGGATGATCAGCCCGGCCGCCGGGATTCGTTCGGGCAGTACCTCGTCACGCAGGACAAGGGCGGCAAGCGGCTGCAGCCGCGCCTGCAGCGCGGCGAGGATGGTTTCGCGGGTGGTGGGCATGATAAGGACATCGGGAGTGCCGAAGGTCGGCAGGATTGAAGAATCGCGACGTTGGTTTCTGTCCTGCCCGCCTATCCGTTCGTCACTGACGGACGCCGAGCCTTTCGAGGGTTGCCCGGTCGGGCGCGCCGGTTTCGGGTAGTCCGACCGATGCCTGATAGGCGCGCATTGCTCTTTGCGAGGCAGGGCCCCATTGTCCATCCGGCGTGCCCACATCGAAACCTCCGGCGTTCAGGAGGGTCTGAATGGCCCGGTAGTCGTCTGTGGAAAGCGACAGGGTGGTCCATCCACATGCTGCGGCGACCTCTTCAAAGGCGTCCTGCGCCCCGGCGAGCTCAAAAAGCGCGTCATGCTGCTGGCCGTTTGACTCGACCAGCCGGATGAACAGGCGGTCGGCATCGTAGATCGACCGGATGAACGTCTCGGCATCCCGCCCGAACAGGCCGGCGCCCTTGTTGCTGGTGAGACTATTCCAGCGGGATTGCCGCGACGGCTGATCGTCGATGCGCAGCGTCATTTCGAACGAGTTCCGGCGATAGTCGTTCATAAGGAAATCGTCCTGGACGAAGACGAATGCCGTTTCGCCTTCGATGCAGCGTGCGACGAGGGCAGTCTGGCCCATGAAGTTGTTCGGCTGGAATTGCGAATGGTTCAGCGCGACGATCTGCGGGCTGTCGTCAACCGCCGCCCGGGTGGACTCAACCGTCCACCAGCCGGAAATTCGGTGCCCATCCCGATTGGCCTGCTCGAATGGCGCGAGCGTATAGTCGATGGCCGGAAACCGCGCATCCGCCCAAGAGACGGTTTGTGCCGCACCCTCCGGCGGCGTCGCCGGGTCAGCCGCGGGCGCTGCGGCCGGAGCTGATGCCGAAGGCTGAGCGACCATCACAGGGAAAGCGATGCCGTATTTCGCCTGCAGATACCCCATCTGCAGCTGCGCCAGCGTGAGGCGTTCGGTTTCGGCGCGGCTGAGCGCCAGCGCCTGGATCAGCCCGCCGCCGGTTGCAGCTTCGCGCTCCGCCTCTTCGATGCGCTGTTGAACAGCGGCCATTTCACCGAGGATCTGCGCCGCACGCGCCTCGTCGGGCTGAACAGCCGGGACTATCACTTCGACAGTCGCGCCACCCGCTTCGGCATTGATCCGGTTTTCGATGAGTGTCCTGGCGAGAAGAATCGCCTCACGGCGTGCTTCGATCAGGGTCAGGATCAGGCCGCCGTCGTAGCGCGCGGCTTGCGCGTCGATCTCGATCAGCTGCCGTTCGATATCGGTCAATTCCGTGGAAAGGGAGTTGTCTTGCGCAAAGGCCGGAAGGGCCGCGGCGAGGGAAATGGCGAAAACGAACGGCTTCAACGACATTGGCAGCTCCGAAATCTGGTCACCTTCGGGATCAGGCTAACGATGCAGATTTCAACCATCAAGCGAACTTGGCGGTTTCGGCACAAGTCCCTGTCCGAATTTGTCACCCACCCCGCCGTGATGTGTCCCTCTGCCGGGACAGGCCCGGGGGTCAGTGTTCCCTGTCGCCTTTCGGGAGGGGCAGGTTGGCCAGTCGTCGCGGCAGGTCAGCGCGGCTGTGCAGGAAATCGATGATGATCACCTGCTCTGTGTATTCGACGAAGACCACGAAATGCTGGCCTGCCCGCGCGAAGCGCAAGTCCTCGGCCAAGTCGGGGTCGATGAGCCTACGACAATCCTGTGACAGGGCGGTGCCCGCTGCGATCTCGCGGCAGGTCGAGATCAGATCATCTTCATAGGCAGCTGCCTGTCGTGGCCCGAAGGTCTCGACGGTCCAGCGGGCAATCTCGATCAGCGAGGCCTCCGCCTGCCGTGTCAGACGCCAGGGTTTCGGCATCAGGCATTGGCACGCGCGGCGGCAAAGGCCCGGCGGATCGCATCCTCGCCACTTCCCTCGGCGAGGTCCCCTCGCCGGGCCTCGTCCAGTCCAGCCGTCAGGCGGGCGCGCAGATCGGTCATCTCTGCCTCTTCTCGTTCGAGGAGACGAAGCCCGGCGCGCAACGCTTCGGACGCGTTCTGATACCGACCGGATGCCACCAGGCGGTCAACGAGGTCGGATTGCGTTTCGGTCAGGACGACATTCCGGGTGGCCATGGGAGTCTCCGAGTGTGACATTGGCAATATATGCCAATCCGGTTGGCGTGTCGACGGTCCCGCTCAGAACCTCCCCTCCACCCACCCCGCCACGATCCGCCCCGGCAAGCCGTCGATGGCCCGCTCGGCATCCCGCGCCAGATCGAGCCGCTTGTGCAGCTTGACCTGGGGCACGAGGAGGAAGATCGGCACGGTGGTCAGCCCGCGGCCGGTCTTGGAGTGAGACGCCACGGCCCGGCCCTTCGAATTCAGCCTCCCCTCGGCCACCAAGAGGCTCGGCCCTCGGCGACGATAGATGAAGCGCAAGCGCAGCCCCGTGCGGCGTTCCCATTCGCCGGGGGTGATGCGGCCGCCGCGGGTGGATTTGCCTGCGGCCTGGGTGGGGATCGCCAGCCAGAACCCGTTGCGTGACCGGATCAGCGGTCCTGTATCATGCGCGCCGACGATCACCGGTGCGTTCGACCAGACCAGCGCCGCGGCGTTCAGGCTCTCGCTGCCCTTGGGATAGGTGGCGAGCCGGATCGAGTTGCCGAGCCGCGTGCCCAACCCCGCGCCGGTGATCTGGCCCCGCCAAGCGGATTTGAGTCCCGCGCCCGCCTCGCGCATGGCGGTGGTGACCGCCTTCTCGCCCGCAGCGATTTCCGCCTGCATCATCGCAACGATGTCAGGATCGATGGTGAGCTTCAGTTTCATCGGATCATGCCGGGCGCAGATCGAGCGTCCAGATCAGCCGTTCCCGGTCGCGCAGGGGTTCTCCCTGGATGACATGGCTGTCCACGCCGATGACAATCACGTCGCCCGGGCGCGGGGCGGGCAGGTCGGCCACGCGCACATCCACCACCGTCGTGTCGCTGACGAACCGCCCCGCGCCGAAGTCGGTCACGCGATCCGGGGCGCGGCGGATGACGCGGATCGGGCGTTCCTCGGATGTGGTGGCCGAGATCCAGAGGGCCGGGGCCGCCATGTCAGGCTGGGTGAAGATGCG
>JBKBVC010000274.1:0-3734 GCA_046289805.1 Tabrizicola sp. | reverse complement strand
TTGCGAAGTCGTGCAGGACGTAGGACGCCACCGCGTCCGTGTGGCCGGGATGGCCGATGCCCAGCCGCACCCGGGCGTAGGCATCGCCCAGATGCGCATGGATCGAGCGCAGCCCATTATGCCCGGCGTGGCCGCCCCCCTGCTTCAGCCGCAGCTTTCCAGGGGCGAGATCCAGCTCGTCATGGAACACGGTCAGGTCGGCGAGCGGCAATTTCCAGAAGGCGACGGCGGCCTGCACCGACTGGCCCGAAAGGTTCATGAAGGTCTCGGGCTTCAGAAGCGCCACCTTCTCGGTCCCGAGACGGCCTTCGCTGACCAGCCCCTGAAAGGCCTTGCGCCACGGGGAAAAGCCATGATCGGCGGCGATCCGGTCCACGGCCATGAAGCCGATGTTGTGGCGGTTGCCCGCATATTTAGCACCGGGATTGCCAAGGCCGACCCAGAGTTTCACCTTTGCTCTCCCGCTGCCCGCATCGGCAGCGATATAGCTGCGGAGACGGATCGAGACAACCAAGGCGGCGCCATGCGCAGCTTCACCCTTCGCGGCCTGACACTGTATCTGCCGGAGGCGGCGCTGAAGGGGAACCTGGAGCGTGCGCTGTCCAGTGGCCGCTACGAGAACCACGAGGCGGATGCGCTGATGCTGCATCTGCGCCCGGGGGACCGGCTTCTGGACCTGGGCGCGGGGCTGGGGTTCATCTGCGCGCTTGCGGCGGGCGTGCTGGGCGAGGACGCGGTGGTGGGCGTCGAGGCGGGGCCGGAGACGGTGCGGCTTGCCCGGCGGAACCTGGCCGCGAACGGGTTTCCGGGGGTGAAGGTCCTGAAGGGCGCGGTGGTCGGCACGGGCGAGGGCGAAGTGGAGTTCGGGCTGCGTCCCGCCTTCTGGGCCAGCGCCTTGCGGGGGCCCGAGG
Organism: Tabrizicola sp.; assembly: GCA_046289805.1. Taxonomy (GTDB): domain Bacteria; phylum Pseudomonadota; class Alphaproteobacteria; order Rhodobacterales; family Rhodobacteraceae; genus Tabrizicola. Next base: position 2,823 of record JBKBVC010000274.1, on the reverse strand, counting down.
GTTGGCCGAAGAATGCCCAAGTGGTCCGCGTTCCGGCGCGCCCGATCGGGAAGCTCTTGGCGAAGTTCGCGCCTACGGTGATCTCTTGCGACATCGAGGGGGGCGAGCTGGAGGTGCTGACGCAGCCCTTGCCGGGCGTTCGGCTGGTGGTCGTCGAGACCCATCCGCAGGTCTATGGGCCGGAGGGGGTGGCGCGGATCGTGGCGGCGCTTGCGGCGCAAGGGTTCGGGGCAGCCGAGAGAGCCGGGAAGGATACGCTGGTCTTTCGTCGGGCCTAGGCCGGCTCCTCGTGCGCCCTCGGCTTCTTGTCGCGGTCGGGCGCGGGGCGCGATGAAGTCATCGACGAGCCCTGCCCGGAATGCAAACGGGGGGCCCGAGGGCCCCCCGCAGCGTGTCCGGGACGAGACGGCTCAGGCCGAGGCTTCGGCGTTTTCTTCCGAGACCAGGCCCGACGGTGCCGCGATGTTCGCGATCACGAAGTTCCGGGCGATGGTCGGCTTGACGCCGGCCGGCAGCTCCACGTCATTGATGTGGATGACGTCGCCGATCTTCTTGCCGGTCAGGTCCACGGTGATGTGATCGGGAATGTCGCCCGCGGTGACTTCAAGTTCGACTTCCGGACGGACCACGGTCAGCGTGCCGCCGCGCTTCAGGCCCGGCGAGGCTTCGTGGTTGACGAATTCGACGTGGATGAACAGCTCGATCCGGCTGTCATCGTGGATGCGCATGAAATCGACATGCGTCGGCAGATCCTTGACCACGTCGCGCTGCACGCCCCGGCACACGACGTGCACGTCAGGCTGGCCTTCGACCTTGAGGTTGAACAGCGTCTGCAGGAAGCGACCCTGCTTAAGCTTGGTCAAGAGGTAGTTGTATTTCATCTTGATCGGCAGGGGGTCCACCCCGTCGCCGTAGACGATGCCAGGTACGTAGCCCTCACGACGGGCTTGACGGGCGGCCCCCTTGCCTGTCCCCGTCCGTACCTCGGCGTTCAGATCGATGATCTTGCGTGCCATAGGTTCTTCTCCATGTGTAAGCCCGCCATCCTCCAAGGGTGCATGGCGCGACCGGGGGGCTATAGCGACGAATCGGGACGAAGGAAAGCGGGAAGTTGCCATCCGACGGTGTCGCTTTCAGCCTGCCCGCGCGTCGCGGGCGGAAGCGATGGAACCGGGCGGGCGGGCTAGCTGTCGGGTTCGCCAAGTCGAAGGCCCCGTCCGATGATCTCGTTGCCCGTTGTCCTTCATGCCCGCCCCGCGATCGCGGCCTTTGCGGCAATGGGCGTGCTCTGGGGCACCTTCGCGGCGGTGCTGCCGGACCTGAAGGCCATGCTGGGCGTGGACGAGGCGCAGCTGGGCCTTCTGATCTTCCTGACCCCGATCGCCGCGATCAGCGCCATGCTGGCGGCGCCTGCCTTCGGCGCGGCGCTGGGCCGGGCGGCGCTGCCCCTGTCGGTGGCGCTGATGGCCTGTGCCTTCGCGCTGCCCGGGCAGGCCTCGGTCGTCTGGATGTTCCCGATCGCGATGGCCTGCGCCGGCGCCGCGACCGGGCTGACCGACGTGCTGATGAACGCCCGCGTCGCGGCGATGGAGACGGCGCGCGGGTTGCATCTGATGAACCTGACCCATGCCGCCTATTCCTTCGGCTATGCCGGGGGCGCGGTCGTGACCGGCCTTCTGCGCGGCGCGGGCTGGGGGCCGGGGGCGGTGATGGGCACCATGGCGGCGCTGGGCCTTGCCTGCGCGGCCCTGACGCTGGAGCGGAACGGCCGCATCGAGGGGCTGCGCAAGCCGAGGGACGGCAGCGCGGTGCCGCTTGGTCTGGTGCCGGTGATCGGCGGCGGCATCGTGCTGATCGCCTTCATGACCGAGAACGCGGCCGAGAACTGGTCGGCGCTGCATATCGAGAAATCGCTGGGCGGCAGCCCCGAGGAGGGGGCGCTGGGACCGGCGCTGCTGGCATTGACCATGGGCTTCGCGCGGCTGGGCGGGCAGTGGATCGCCGGACGGATCGATCCCTTCACCATCCTGCGGGCGGGCGCGGTGATCGCGGCGGCGGGGGCGCTGGTCGTCGCGGCGGCCGGCGGTCCGGCGGTGGCCTACCTCGGCTTCTTCGTCATGGGGATCGGCGCTTCGGTCCTGGCGCCCACGGCCTTTTCGCTGGTCGGCCAGTTCAGCGCGCCCGAGGCCCGCGCCCGCGCCGTCGCCCGCGCGACGCAGCTGGGCTATTTCGGTTATTTCGTCGGCCCGCCGCTGCTGGGCCTGATCGCGGGGACCTTCGGGCTGCGCTTTGCCTTCGTCTGGGCGGCTTGCCTTGTCGGAATGGTGTTCCTGCTGGCGCCGCTTCTTGCGCGTCAGAGGGCCTGAACCTCGAGGAACCGCGGGCCGTCCTGCGGTGTATCCAGGATCTCGGCCAGTTCGGACGGATCCTGCGAGACACGGGCAAAGGGCAGGTCGCATGCCATGGCGAAATGTTCCATGTCCAGAGGCGAGGGATCGCAGCCGAGGACCGGGACCTTGGCCTGGCGCATCGCGTCGGCGATCTCGCGGAAGCCGGCGTTGTTCCAGACCACGAAGGTGATCGGCAGGTTCTCGTCCAGCGCGGTGCGGACTTCGCCCGGCGAGAACTGCAACCCGCCGTCGCCGATCAGGCAGACGACCGGCACGCCCGGCGCGGCGATGGCGGCACCGACGGCTGCGCCGGGCGCGTAACCCAGAGCGCCATAGCCGGTGGCGGCGTTGAACCAGCCGCCGGGGCGGTCGTGGTCGTAGAAGAGGTTCGCGGCATAGACCGGCTGGGTGCTGTCGCCGACGATGATCGCCT
>JBKBVC010000273.1:0-3748 GCA_046289805.1 Tabrizicola sp. | reverse complement strand
CCATATCGGCGGCCGAGAACTGAACCCCCATCAGGTCGCGCTTCTCGATGCCCACGCCGTGCTCGCCGGTCAGGCAGCCGCCCACTTCGACGCAGAGCTTCAGGATCTCGGCGCCGAAAGCCTCGCATTTCTCCAGATCGCCGGGCTTGTTGGCGTCGAACAGGATCAGTGGATGCATGTTGCCGTCGCCCGCATGGAACACGTTGCCCACATCCAGCCCGAAATCGCGGCTCATCTCGCCGATGCGCTTCAGCACATGCGGCAGGCTGGAGACCGGGATCGTCCCGTCAAGGCACATGTAGTCGTTGATCTGCCCCATCGCGCCGAAGGCCGATTTCCGCCCCAGCCAGATGCGCTTTGCCTGATCCTCGTCCTCGGCCTCGCGGAATTCCACCGGATCATGGGCCAGCGCGATCTGGCGGATGCGGGCAAGCTGTTCGCTGATCTCGGCCTCGGACCCCTCGACCTCGATGATGAGCAGCGCCTCGCAATCCGGGTAGCCCGCCTTGGCGAAGGCTTCGGTCGCGCGGATGCAGGGGCGATCCATGAACTCGATGGCGACGGGGAGGATGCCCGCCTTGATGATGTCACTGACGCAGGCGCCCGCCACCTCGTTCGAGTTGAAGCCGACCAGCACCGGCCGCGCGCCTTCGGGCCTGGGCAGGATGCGCAGCCAGGCTTCGGTGACGACGCCCAGCTGGCCTTCGGACCCGCAGACCACGCCCAGAAGATCGAGCCCCGCCGGTTCCCCCCAGGGCCCGCCCAGCGTGACCACGGTCCCGTCCATCTTCACCAGCGTCACGCCCAGAAGGTTGTTCGTCGTCACCCCGTATTTCAGGCAATGCGCGCCCCCGGAATTCATCGCGATGTTCCCGGCGATCGCGCAGGCCAGCTGGCTGGAGGGGTCGGGAGCATAGAAGAACCCCTCGGCCTCGACCGCGCCGGTGATCGACAGGTTGGTGCGGCCCGCCTGCACCCGGATGAAACGGTTCTCGCAGTCGGTCTCCAGCACCGCGTTCATCCGCGCGACGCCGAGGATCACGCTGTCGGCCGTCGGCATCGCCCCCCCGGCAAGGCTGGTGCCCGAGCCGCGCGGCACCACCGGCACGCCTTCCTCCCAGCAGACCCGCAGCACCGCCGCGACCTCTTCGGTCGTGCGCGGCAGGACGGCGGCAAGCGGCGGGCAGCGATAGGCGGTCAGCGCGTCACATTCATAGGCGCGCAGCTCCTCGGGCGCGTCGATCAGCCCGTCGGCGGGCAACACCGCGCGCAACCGGGCCAGAATGGCCGCCCTTCGCCCCAGCACACCCCGATCCGGTTCCGGCATCCGCATGGCAACCCCCCTGACTGGTAAACAAATATAACCAATTTCGCTGGATGACAAGGGAAAACCCCCGCCCTACTGTGCCTCGCCATGACGATGAACCTTGCCGCGATCCCCGTGCTCGACCTGGCGATGCTGGGCTTGCTGCTTGCCGCCTGGCTGGTCTCGGGCCGGATCAGCGAGCATCCGCCGCGCGCGCTGCCCTCGGTCTCGTGGCTGATGGAGGACTATCGGCGCGACTGGATGCGCACCTTCGTCACGCGCCAGCCGCGGATCTTCGACGCCACGCTCATCGACTCGCTTCGGCAGGGGACGGCCTTCTTCGCCTCGGCCTGCATGATCGCCATCGGCGGCGGGGTGGCGATGATCGGCAATGCGGCGGCGGTGCAGCGGCTGGCCGAGGAGCTGCCGATCGCGACCGGGCCGGATGTGGCGGTCAAGATGCTGCCGGTGATCGGGTTCCTGGCCAATGCGCTCTTGAAATTCGTCTGGGCGCACCGGCTGTTCGGCTATTGCTCGATCCTGATGGCGGCGGTGCCGAACGACCCCGGCGATCCCTTGGCCTTCCACCGCGCGGGCCAGGCGGCCGAGATCAACATCACCGCCGCGAAAAGCTTCAACCGGGGCCTGAGGTCGATCTACTTCGCCCTCGCAGCGCTCGGCTGGCTGATCGGCCCCTGGGGCCTTGCCGCGGGCACTGCGCTTGCGACCGGCATCCTGATCCGGCGCGAATTCGCCAGCGCCTCACGCCGGGTGATCCTGGCCCGCGAGCCTTAGGACCACCTGCCCTGCCGCCGCCTCGCCCGAAAGCCGCGCCCCGGCCGCGGTCTGCTTCAGCCCCCCGGCCAGTGCCTCGCCCGCGAACCAGATCCGCTCGCCGACGGGATGCTTCAGCACCTCTCGGGCCTGGGCCTTGCCCGGGCGCGCGGCGGAATAGCCTCCCCTGACATGGCGCTCGGCGCCCCAATTGGTCATTGTCCCGTGCCGCACGGCGCGGCGCACGTCGGATCCGAAGAGATCCGCCAGCCGGTCGGTCACGAAATCCACCGCCGCCGCCGCGCCCGCCGCCTCCATCTCCCAGGCGAAATCGCCGCCGACGAAGCCGACCATGAGGTCGAGATCGAAGGGAAAGGCCAGGAAATAGAGATCGTGCCGCGCATGGCGCTCGATCAGCAGATCGTCAAAAGGGTTCAGGCCCAGCCGCGTGCCCTCGATCCGCACGGGGATCTTGGTCAGAAGGCCCATCGGCAGATCGAAGATCGCTTCCTGGTGGCCTGCGGGCAGGTCCGGGGTGAAGGCGATGTCCTCGAAGGCGAGAACCCCGGTCGAGACGGTGACGATCACGGCCTGCGCCCGGATCGTGCCCCGCGCCGTCTCGACCTCCACTCCCGGCCCGTCCCAGCGGATGCGACGCACCGGGCAGTCCAGCGTCACCGGCACATCCGCGCCCCAGCGGTGGATCAGCGCGCCGAAGCCCTCCTTGGTGAAGTAATTGGGGTCCAGATCCGCCGCAGCCCTGAAATCCGCGATGGAAATCTCGTCGTCGTCCGCACCGAAATCCATCGGGCCGGCAAAGGTGGAATTCGCCCGCAGGCAATGGCAATCGGCGATCAGGCCCGACAGCCGGTCATCGGGCCCCTCATGCGCCTCCAGACAGGCCCGCAGCGCCGAATCCGCGGCCGCCACACGCGCCATCTCCTCATCACTTGCCCGGCGCTTGCCGAACCACAGGTGATCCAGCCCCATGTCATGATGAAAGAGCGTCCAGCCGGCCGCCTGCGCCTCGGAGAAGAAGGGATTGCGGTCGGCGGCATGCAGCCAGGCGCAGCCCATGTCGAAGGGAACGCCGAAGTCCGAGGTCGTGGTCCAGGCCCGCCCGCCGATCCGGCCCATTGCCTCGACAACCTGGAACGACCGCCCAGCTGCCCGCAGCCGCTTCGCCGCCCCAAGCCCCGCGCACCCTGCGCCCACGACGACCACATCGACATCCGTCATCCCGAAATCCTCAGCCTGAAATGGCTTCAGGATGCCTTCATCCGCGATTCGGGCCAAGGACCGGCCGGACTGCCGGTCTGGGCGCACGCCAAGGCCTGGCGCAGCTCAGCGGGCAGGCCTCTTCAGCTCGAGGTTGACGGTCCTCCGTGGAACCTCCGTGAAACTTGCCGCCCAGCCGGTCGCGAAGTTCGATCACTCGCGCACGCAGAAATGGATCGAGGATCGTTGGCCGACCAGCGGTCCGCCATGGGCCGGATCAGATCAGCCCCACCAGGCAAGCCATTCAATCTTCAGCCTTTTGGGAAGTTGAGTGGTGCCCAGAGCCAGCAACCAGTTGAAATTTAATGATATTTCATGGTGTCTCGCGTCCTCTTCCGCCTCAATAAAAGCACGGCTTTGCGTGTCTCGCGTCCTCTTTCTGGGTATCAT
>JBKBVC010000272.1:0-3750 GCA_046289805.1 Tabrizicola sp. | reverse complement strand
GACCAGATGTACAACACGCTGTTCCGCTCGCTCTTCACCTACATGATGGAAAGCCCGGCAAACATCGGCCCCTCGATGCACCTGCACTTCATCGCCAAGAACATCGAGCGCGCCGGCGACCACGCCACCACCATCGCCGAACAGGCGCTCTACCTCGCCACCGGCGCCCTGCCCAGCGACCCGCGCCCCAAGGCCGGCCTCGACGTCGAGGGCTGACCCGCCCCGACACACGTCGGGCTCCTGCGCGCAATGGCCCTTGCCATGGCGCACGGGCTGGTTTCATCTGTCCGCAAATATCCCCGCCGGAGGCACGTCCGAGCCGGTTGTGCCGCAGGCACAGAGGCGAGACGAAGGCTCGCGCGGAACGCGCTCGATTCACCCGCCGCCAAGGCCAGCAGGACCCGACGATGACCCACTTTCGCCACCGCAAGTTCAACACGCGCGACACCTACCCCGAACAGAAGCTCGACAACGACCTGGCCCAGGCCGTCGTCGCCCGGGGCCGGATCGTGTTCCTGCGCGGCCAGTGCCCGCAGGATCTGGACACCGCAAAGGACATCGGCAGCCACGATCCCGTCGAACAGACCCACAAGGTGATGCAGAACATCCGCCAGCTGCTGGAAGAGGTCGGCGGCAAGATGGAACATCTCTGCAAGATCGTCGTCTATCTGACCGATGTCCGCCACCGCGAGGCGGTCTATCGCACCATGGGCGAATACATCAGGGGGGTGCATCCGGTCTCGACCGGGGTCGTGGTGACCGCGCTCGCCCGTCCCTCCTGGCTGGTCGAGATCGACGGCACCGCCGTCATCCCGGACGAAGAGTGATGGGCAGCACATGACCTTCTCCATCGTCGCCCGCTGCGCCCGGACCGGGCAGTTCGGCATGGCCATTTCCTCGTCCTCCCCCGCCGTCGCGGCGCGCTGCGCCCATGTGCGGGCCGGGGTCGGGGCGGTGGCCAGCCAGAACATCACCGACCCGGCGCTCGGGCCGCTGCTGCTCGACCAGCTCGAGGCCGGACATCCAGCCGCCGCGGCGCTGGCCGCCGTAGCGGACGGTCGCCCGCACATCGACTATCGCCAGCTTATCGTCATCGACCGCGAAGGCCGGACGGCCATCCATTCCGGCCGCCAGGTGCTGGGCCTCTGGGGCGAGGCCCGCGCCACCGATTGCGCCGCCGGGGGAAACCTGCTGGCCGCAGAGCTGGTGCCCATGGCGATGGTCGAGGCCTTCACCGGCGCGACGGGGCATCTGGGGGAACGGCTGATGCGGGCGCTCGAGGCCGGGCTTGCCGCCGGGGGCGAGGCCGGGCCGGTCCATTCGGCGGGGCTGAAGGTCGCCGACCGGCTGTCCTGGCCGCTGGTGGACCTGCGGATCGACTGGTCCGACGACCCGATCGGCATGCTGCGCGCGGCCTGGGATGTCTATGCCCCGCAGATGGCCGCCTATGTCCAGCGGGCCGAGGATCCGACCCGTGCCCCCTCTTACGGCGTGCCGGGGGACGAGTAGGATCACCGTGATGAACGAACCGTTAATGTCCACGACCAAGACCATGTTTTCGCTTCATAATCCGGAAATGTCCACCGTGGACACTCTGCCGTTCGGGGGCCCTGCTCGATGACCGAAACCATCCACACCCTTGTCATCGGCGGAGGCCAGGCCGGCATCGCCGCCTCGGCCCACCTGCAGAAACGGCGGGTGCCGCACCTCGTCCTGGAACGCGACCGCATCGCCGAACGCTGGCGCAGCTGGCGCTGGGACAGCCTGGTCGCGAACGGCCCCGCCTGGCACGACCGCTTCCCCGAAGCCGAGTTCGAAGGGATCGACCCCGAGGCCTTCGCCCCCAAGGAAGCGGTCGCCGACTATTTCGAACGCTTCGCCCGCGACCGCGCCCTGCCGGTCCGCACGGGGGTGGAGGTGACCCGGCTGGAACGTAGCGGCGAGGGTTTCCGCGCCACCACCTCGACCGGCCCGGTCGAGGCCCGGAATGTAATCGTCGCGACCGGACCCTTCCAGGTGCCGGTCATCCCGACCGTGATCTCCGACCCCGGGATCACGCAGCTCCATTCCATCAGCTATCGCAACCCCGGCGCGCTGCCCGAGGGTGCGGTGCTGGTGGTCGGCGCCGGATCCTCGGGCGCGCAGATCGCCGAGGAACTGGTCCGGGCCGGTCGCCGCGTCTATCTCTCCGTCGGCCCGCACGATCGCCCGCCGCGCCGCTATCGGGGGCAGGATTTCGTCTGGTGGCTGGGCAAGCTCGGCAAGTGGGACATGAAGGCGCCCACGCCGGGAACCGAACACATCACCATCGCGGTCTCGGGCGCCTATGGCGGGCACACGATGGACTTCCGCCGCCTGGCGGGCCTCGGCGTCACGCTCCTCGGTCGCGCCGGCGCCTGCACCGACGGTGTCCTGCGCCTGGCCGACGACCTGCAAGCCAACATCGAGGCCGGAGACCGAAACTACCTTTCGGTGCTTGACGAGGCCGACGCCTATGCCGCGGCCCAGGGCCTCGACCTGCCCGAGGAACCTCAGGCGCGGCAGCTCGGGCCCCTGCCCGACTGCGTGATCAACCCGATCCTCGCACTGGACCTTAGGGCCGCAGGCATCTCGACCGTGATCTGGGCCACCGGCTTCCGGCTGGATTTCGGCTGGATCGACCTCGACATCTTCCGCCCGGACGGCCGCCCGCGCCACCAGGACGGCGTGACCGAGGTGCCCGGGCTCTATTTCATCGGCCTGCCTTGGCTGTCCTGCCGGGGGTCCGCCTTCATCTGGGGCGCCTGGACCGACGCAGAACGGCTGGCCGCACATATCGCCGCGCGCGGATGAACGCCGCGACAGAGGTCGCGGATCGTGGCAGTCTGTCAGGACACAGCCCGTGAGGCCCGCCATGCGACTCATGCTCGTCCCGATCCTGTCGTTGGCGTTGGTGGCCTGCGCCAACGTCAACTATGCCACCATCGAAAAGGGAGAGTTTTCCGGCGAAGTGGCGGTGGTCTGGCTGCGCGGCACCGGATCGCTGGGTGACGGCACCTTCATCTATGTGCCGACCCCGAACCGCCCCTTGACCTTCACCCGACCGAACGGCGAAACCGCCGGAAAGACCATCACGCCGCCGATGATGTACACGGATGGCGGCTCGGTGCCCGGTCTGGCGCGTGCCTTCCGCGGCTTCACCCCCTGGAACTATGGCCCGGCCTATGTCGTGCATGACTGGGTGTTCATGGCCCGCCAGTGCCTGAACGCGGGCAGGACGGATCCGGTCTATCAGGCCCTTGAAGATCTGACCTTCCAGGACTCGGCAGAGATCATCGCGGAAAGCATCAAGGCGCTGGAGAAATCGGGGCGCGTCAAGGCGGGCGACATCTCGGGGCCGGGCGTGACCTTTGCCGTGACCAGTCCCTTCTCGCACGCGCTGTGGCGCAAGGCCGCCTGCCGGGAAGTCACACCGGAACATCGCAAGATGGCGCTGGAAGCCGTCGGTCGCAAACCCGAGGTCGGCGATGCCTCGCGCCTGCGCATCCTGGTCGGACCGGACGGTGCCCCGCAGGCGGCGCAGGGCGTGGTGGTGGCCGTCGCGCGTTTCGACGAATGAACCTCACGACGCCTTCAACACGCCTCGCTCGATCTGGTCCTGCTCGATCGATTCGAAGAGCGCCCGGAAGTTGCCCTCGCCAAAGCCCTCGTCGCCCTTGCGCTGGATGAATTCGAAGAAGATCGGCCCGATCACGGTCTTCGAGAAGATCT
>JBKBVC010000271.1:0-3753 GCA_046289805.1 Tabrizicola sp. | reverse complement strand
TATGGCCACAACGCCGTGGGCTTCTTCCTGACCGCGGGCTTCCTGGGGATGATGTACTACTTCGTCCCGAAACAGGCCGAGCGTCCCGTCTACAGCTACAAGCTGTCGATCATCCACTTCTGGGCGCTGATCTTCCTCTACATCTGGGCCGGTCCGCACCACCTGCACTATACCGCGCTGCCCGACTGGGCCTCGACGCTGGGCATGGTGTTCTCGGTCATCCTCTGGATGCCCTCCTGGGGCGGCATGATCAACGGCCTGATGACCCTCTCGGGCGCCTGGGACAAGCTGCGCACCGACCCGATCATCCGCATGATGGTCGTCTCGATCGGCTTCTACGGCATGTCCACCTTCGAAGGCCCGATGATGTCGATCAAGGCGGTGAACTCGCTGTCGCATTACACCGACTGGACCATCGGCCACGTCCACTCCGGCGCGCTCGGCTGGAACGGCATGATCACCTTCGGCGCGCTCTACTTCCTGGTGCCGCGCCTGTGGAACCGCGAACGGCTTTACAGCCTGTCGCTGGTCAGCTGGCACTTCTGGCTCGCCACCATCGGCATCGTGCTCTACGCATCGTCGATGTGGGTCACCGGCATCATGGAGGGCCTGATGTGGCGCGAGGTGGATGCCAACGGCTTCCTCGTCAACGCCTTCGCCGACACCGTGGCCGCCAAGTTCCCGATGTATGTGGTGCGCGCGCTGGGCGGGGTGCTTTACCTGACGGGTGCGATCATCATGGCCTGGAACCTCTGGATGACGGTCAAGGCCCAGCCGGCAAAGGCGCCGGTGAATGCCAACAACGCCGTTCCGGCCGAATAAGGGAGGAGGCACATCATGGCCATCCTTGAAAAGCACAAGGCAATCGAAACCCACGCCACGCTCCTTCTGATCCTGTCCTTCCTGGTCGTGACCATCGGGGGCATCGTGCAGATCGTGCCGCTGTTCTACCTGGAGAACACCATCGAGAAGGTCGAAGGCGTGCGTCCCTACACGCCGCTCGAACTGGCCGGGCGCGACATCTACATCCGCGAAGGCTGCTATGTCTGCCACAGCCAGATGATCCGCCCGATGCGGGACGAGGTCGAACGCTATGGCCACTACAGCCTCGCGGCCGAGTCGATGTACGACCATCCGTTCCAGTGGGGGTCGAAACGCACCGGACCTGACCTGGCGCGCGTGGGCGGGCGCTATTCCGACGAATGGCACCAGGACCATTTCCGCAACGCCAAGTCCGTGGTGCCGGAATCGGTGATGCCGCCCTACGGCTTCCTGTTCAACCGCAGGATCGACGGCCGCTACATCCGCGACTCGCTGGAAACCCATGCCCTGGTGGGCGTGCCCTATACCGAGGAGATGATCGCCAACGCCCAGGCCGACTTTGCCGCCCAGGCCGATCCGCTGGGCGACAGTTCGGGGCTCGAGGCGCGTTACGGGGCCGAGGCCTTCGGCAATCCGGTCAACGTCCGCAACTTCGACGGCCAGCCGGAACTGACCGAGGCGGACGCCCTGATCGCCTATATCCAGGTGCTGGGCACGATGGTCGATTTCTCGACCTATACCCCCGTGGCCAACCGCTAGGGGCGCGCGCGATGGAAACCTATTCCTTCCTCCGCCATCTCGCGGACAGCTGGTTCCTGCTGGCGATGACGTTGACCTTCCTCGGCATCTGCCTCTGGGCCTTCCGCCCCGGATCGCGCGCCGCGCATCGGGACATTGCCAACTCGATCTTCCGCAACGACGACCGTCCTGCGGAAGACAATCCTGCCCAATCGCGTAAGGAGGCCTGAGCCATGGCCAAACCGTTGAAGAAAGAGCCCCGGCAGGTGGAAACCACTGGCCATTCCTGGGACGGGATCGAGGAATACAACAACCCGCTGCCGCGCTGGTGGGTCTGGGTGTTCTACGCCACCATCGTCTGGGGCATCGGCTATACCATCGCCTATCCGGCCTGGCCGCTGGTCAAGGAGGCGACGCCCGGTCTTCTGGGGGCCTCGACCCGCGCCGATGTCGCCGAGGAAATCGCCCGCGTTGACGCGGCCAATGCCGCGATCAAGGAACGCCTGATCGCCGCCGACCTGAACGCCATTGGCGCCGATCCCGAGCTTGCGGCCTATGCCGAACGTGCGGGGGCGGCGGTGTTCCGCACCAACTGCGCCCAGTGCCACGGCTCGGGCGCGGCCGGTGTGGTGGGCAAGGGCTATCCCAACCTCCTGGATGACGACTGGCTCTGGGGCGGCACGATGGAGGACATCCATCTGACCATCACCCACGGCATCCGCAACACCACCGACCCGGACGCCCGCTATTCGGAAATGCCGAAGTTCGGCGTGGACGGCATCCTGGACGCGACCCAGATCGCGCAGGTCGTCGAACATGTTCTCGCCATTTCCGGGCAGGATCATGACGCGGCGCTTGCGGCCGAGGGCGCGACGGTGTTCGCCGAAAACTGTGCGGCCTGCCATATGGAGGACGGTTCGGGCGACCGCGCGCAGGGTGCTCCGCGGCTGAATGACGCGATCTGGCTCTATGGCGGCACGCGCGAGGCGATCACCCAGACGGTGACCTATTCCCGTTTCGGCGTGATGCCGAACTGGAACACCCGGCTCAGCGAGGACGAGATCCGCGCGGCGGCCTTCTATGTCCATGGTCGCGGTGGCGGGGAGTGACCTTCCGGGTTCCCGTCCGACCCTCGGGGGGCCTTCGGGCCCCCCTTTTCTCTTGGCGTCGTCTTCAGGATCGATGCGGCGCGTGAGGTGCCCGCGCCGAGGCAAGGCCACATGGCCTGCCGCCCCGGATCACGGACAGTTGTGCTGCCTTGCCGCATTCAGCTCCTCCGGGCCACGGCGCTATTGATGCAGGTCAAGGCCCGCCTGCGCGAAATGACCGATTGCAGGCGGCATGATAGACTGGCCCCGGCCAGCGAAGGAGCGCCCGTGACCACCCCCGAGACCGAACCCAGCCTTTATGCCGCCCGCGAGCCGGTGTTTCCGCGCCGCGTGAAGGGCACCTTCCGCACGCTGAAGTGGTGGATCATGGGGATCACCCTCGGCATCTACTACATCACCCCCTGGCTGCGCTGGGACCGGGGACCCTCGCTGCCCGACCAGGCGGTGCTGGTGGACCTGGCGAACCGACGGTTCTTCTTCTTCATGATCGAGATCTGGCCGCACGAGTTCTACTTCGTCGCGGGATTGCTCATCATGGCGGGTCTCGGGCTGTTCCTGTTCACCTCCGCCGCAGGCCGGGTCTGGTGCGGCTATGCCTGTCCGCAGACGGTCTGGACCGACCTCTTCATCCTGGTGGAACGCTGGATCGAGGGCGACCGCAACGCGCGCATCCGGCTGCACCGGCAGAAGTGGGACGCCGAGAAGATCCGCAAGCGCGCGATCAAGTGGACGGTCTGGTTCCTGATCGGCCTGGCCACGGGCGGTGCGTGGATCTTCTATTTCACCGACGCTCCGACGCTGTTGCGCGATCTGGTTACAGGTCAGGCCCACCCGGTCGCCTACATCACCATGCTGATCCTGACGATGACCACCTTCTTCTTCGGCGGCTTCGCGCGGGAACAGATCTGCATCTATGCCTGCCCCTGGCCCCGCATCCAGGCCGCGATGATGGACGAGGACACGCTGACCATCGCCTACCGCGAATGGCGGGGCGAGCCGCGCGGCAAGCTGGGCACCCCCGGCGCGGGCGACTGCATCGACTGCATGGCCTGCGTCAACGTCTGCCCCATGGGCATCGACATCC
>JBKBVC010000270.1:0-3769 GCA_046289805.1 Tabrizicola sp. | reverse complement strand
CGGTCGGCATGATGGGCATGTACCTCCTGTCCTGGTTCAGCGGGATCGGAATCGGCATGATCTTCCTGTCGGCCATGCCCTGGCAGCCCGAGGCCGTGAGCATCATCAAGACGCTGTATCAGCGGGCGAATGTGCTTGCCTCGGGCAAGATGGTGCTGGCCAACAACCTGCCGCCAAACCGCCGGGACTGGTTCGACTGGAATCCGCTGTTCCACACCATCGACCAGGCGCGCGGCTTCGTGTTCCTGAACTACACGCCGCGCTATACCAGCTATGACTATGCCATCTGGTTCGCGCTGGCCTGCATCCTGGTCGGCCTGATGGCCGAGTTCTTCACGCGCCAGCACGCCTCGGCAAGCTGGAACAAGCGGCACTGACCGGGGCGGATCTTGGGGTTTGACCCCCCGGAATCTCAATCCTGAATCAGCTGGTCCATGGCGGCGGCGGCATGGTCCGGGTCGCCCTTCTCGATGGCGGCGACCAGGGCCTCGTAGTGCGGGGTCCGAGCGGCTGCCAGTCCTTCGGGCGGGGCGAGGAGATCCGAGGTCAGGCGACCTTGCACCGCATGCGCGATGCCGAACTCCAGAAGCGCGGTCGCGGCGCGCAGGAAAGGATTGCCCGAGGCCTCGGCGATCACGCGGTGGATCTCGAACTCGGCCAGGGCAAAGGGCTCTGGCTGGTGCGCCATGACACCGCGCTGGTTCAGCCAGTAGTAGAGCAGCCGCACATGTTCCGCCTCGCGCCTTGCCGCGGCCTGGCGGGCTGCCTGAAGCTCCAGCCCCCGACGCACCAGCCGGAAGTCCGCCAGGAAGGCGGCCGAGGGGCCGCTTTCCAGTTTCCAGGTCAGGATCTGGCGGTCGAACAGGTTCCAGCGAGATTGCGGGAGCACGCGGGTGCCGACCTTGGCCCGCGCCTCGACCAGGCCCTTGGCCTCCAGCGTCTTGAGCGCCTCGCGCAGCACGGTGCGCGACACGCCGAAGCGGTCCATCATCTCGGCATCGCCCGGCAGGCTTGATCCCACCGGCATCTCGCCGGACACGATGGCGCGGCCGACCTCGTTGATGACGTAGGAATGGAAGTTCCGCGCCGTCTGCCGCCCGGAGAGCGTTCGGATCAGGCTCCCGGGTTCGCTCATACTGCTGGGTCCAAGAGATTACGTTCGGCGCGGCACGGCCCGGAACACCAGGCGTTGCAGCACGATGAACATAAACAAAAGCACGCCGACGACAATCTTGGTCCACCAGCTGGAAAGCGTGCCGTCGAAGACGATGTAGGTTTGCACCAGACCCTGCAGCATGACCCCGATGAAGGTGCCGGCGACGAAGCCGTAGCCCCCGGTCAGGAGCGTCCCGCCTATCACCACGGCGGCGATGGCGTCCAGTTCCACGCCCAGCGCGTTCAGCGAATAGCCGGCCGAGGTGTAGAGCGAGAACACCACCCCGGCGAGGCCGGCGAGGAACGAGGACAGTGCATAGATCGCGATGGTGGTCCGGGCGACCGGCACCCCCATCAGCGCGGCCGAGGTTTCCGACCCGCCGAGCGCATAGACGTTGGACCCGAACCGCGTGCGGTGCGCGAGGAGGATCGCCACGGCAAAGACCACCAGCATGATGATCCCGACCACGGTCAGGCGGCCTCCGCCCGGCAGGAGGATGTAGCTTTTCGAGACGCCGGAATAGAAGGCGTGCTGGATGCCGATCGAGTCCGGCGACAGGACCGAGGCCCCACCGCGGGCAAGGAACATGCCGGCGAGGGTCACGATGAAGCTTGGCACCTTCAGATAGTGGATCGCCGCGCCCATGACTGCTCCGAAACAGGCGGCGACGGTCAGGGCGATGGCGAAGGCCACCAGCGGGTGCAGGTTCAGCCACATGATGAGGACGGCGATCAGCACGGTGGTGAAGCCGATCACCGCGCCGACCGACAGGTCGATCCCGCCCGACAGGATCACGAAGGTCATGCCGACGGCGGCGATGCCGAGGAAGGCGTTGTCGGTCAGGAAATTGCCCAGAACCCTGGTCGAGACCATCGCCGGATGCTGCGACACCGCCAGAAGGTAGGCGAACACGAAGATGAGCGTTGTGGCCAGAAGCGGGCGCAGGCTGCGGGTCATTGCGATTTTCCGGGGCTGCGGCGGAACAGGCGCGCCGACAGGGGGGATTGCAGGACGAGGATCACGATGATGACGGCGGATTTGACGACCAGGTTGAATTCGGGCGAGAAGCCCGAGATCAGGATGCCGGTGTTCATCGCCTGGATGATCATCGCGCCGAGGACCGCCATCGGGATCGAGAAGCGCCCGCCCATCAGCGAGGTGCCGCCGATGACCACGGCAAGGATCGCGTCCAGTTCCAGCCAGAGGCCGGCGTTGTTGGCATCCGCACCGCGGATGTCCCCGGCGACGATCAGGCCGGACACCGCGGCGCAGAAGCCCGCGAAGGTATAGACGATCAGAAGCAGCGCGCCCGAGGACAGCCCGGCAAAGCGCGCGGCCGAGCGGTTGATGCCCACCGCCTCGATCAGGAGGCCAAGCGCGGTGCGGCGGACGATCAGCGTGGCCAGAAGCATCAGTGTGAAGGCGATGACCACGGGCATCGGCAAGCCCAGGAAGGACCCGGTGCCGATGAAGATCAGCACGGGGTCCGAAAAGGTGACGATGTAGCCTTCCGTGATCAGCTGGGCGAGCCCGCGGCCCGCGACCATCAGGACGAGGGTCGCGATGATCGGCTGGATATCGAGCAGGGTGACGAGGATTCCGTTCCAGAGCCCGCAGGCCAGCCCTGCGCCGAGGGCCGCCAGCACCGCCATCCAAGCGGGATAGCCCGAGGTGACCGTGACCGCCGCCACCGCGCCGGAAATGGCCATGACCGCGCCCACCGACAGGTCCACGCCCTTGGTGGCGATGACCATGGTCATGCCGACGGCCAGGATCGCCACGGGCGCGCCCCGGTTCAGCACGTCGATCAGGCTGCCGAACAGGCGGCCGTCCTGCCAGGTGATGCTGAAGAAGCCGGGGAAAAGAAGCCAGTTGACGCAGAGGACGACGGCAAGGGCGATGACCTGCGGCCTTGTGGCCAGGCTCGCCAGCGGGCGCGGGCGGGGCAGGGGAGGTTCGGTCGTGGGGCGAAGATCGACGGTCGGGCGGGTCACGGGCGCACCTCTTGCGGGGTTCCGGCGATGGCCCGGACGATGGCGTCCGAGGCGATGTCGGGGCCGGCGAGTTCCGCCACCATCTCGCGGTCGCGCATGACGACGATGCGGTTGGAATAGGCCACCACCTCGTCCAGTTCCGACGAGATGACGAAGAGCGCCAGCCCCTCCTCGCGCAGGCGGTTGATGGTACGGACGATCTCGGCATGGGCGCCCACGTCGATGCCGCGGGTGGGTTCGTCCAGGATCAGGAAGGTCGGGTCGATGGCCAGCCAGCGGGCAAGGATCACCTTCTGCTGGTTGCCCCCGGAAAGAAGCTTGACCGGCATGTCATGGTTCGCGGCACGGATGTCCAGCGCCTCGGCATAGCGACCGGAGAGTTCGACCTGGTCCTCGCGGTTCAGGGCCCGGAACCAGCCCAGCTTGGCCTGCAACGCGATGATGATGTTTTCCCGCACCGAGAGGTCGCCGAAGATGCCGTCCAGCTTGCGATCCTCGGGACAGAAGCCGAAGCCCGCCGCCACCGCCTGCGCGGGGTTGCGGATGGTGACGGGCCGGCCGTCCACCAGGATCTCGCCGCCCTCGGCGCCATCGACGCCGAACATCAGCCGCGCGACCT
>JBKBVC010000269.1:0-3774 GCA_046289805.1 Tabrizicola sp. | reverse complement strand
CTGGGCGGGGCGCAGCGCGCGCCGAAAGAGGCGATCCAGGCGGTCGGCAAGGCGATCGAGGCCATGCTGGGCGAATTGTCGGGCAAGAAGCCCGAGGCGCTGGTCAGGGATCGGCGGCAGAAGTTCCTGGACATGGGCAAGAAGGGGCTTGCGGCTTGAGCCCCTGGGTGATCCTGGTCATCGCCGGGGTGCTGGAGATGGGCTGGGCGCTGGGGCTGAAGTATTCCGCGGGCTTCACGCGGCCGGTCCCCTCGGTGGCGACCATCGTCCTGGCGCTGGGGTCGTTCTACCTGTTGTCGGTGGCGATGAAGTCCTTGCCGGTGGGCACGGCCTATGCGGTCTGGGTCGGCATCGGCGCCATCGGCACCGCCATCGCGGCGGTGTTCCTGTTCCAGGAGCCGGTGAACCTGGCGCGGGTGTTGGGCATCCTGTTGATCCTCGCCGGCATCGTGGCGCTGAAATTCGCATGATCCGGGTGCTGGCTCTGGCCCTGGTGCTGGCGGGGCCGACCGCGGCCGGCACGCTGGAGGGGCGGCTCGTCACCTTCACGGTCGAGACCTGGGACCAGCGCGAGGCGCCCTATCTGCGGGCGCGGGGCCGGACGGTGACGGTCGGCTGGGGCGTCGAGTTCGGGCTGGAGCCGGAGGGGCTGACCGGGGGGCTGGACGTGGTGCCGGTGACGGTGGAGATCGGGCCGAGCCGGATCGAACTTTCCTATCCGCGCGGTCAGGGGCGGTTCTTCGAGGCGGCCTTCAACGGCTATGTCCTGCGCTTCGAGACCGACTGCGCGCTGTTCGAGGCGGTGACGGTGGACCCGGCGGGGACGACGATGCCGGTGCGAGAGATCTGGGCCGAGACCGGGGCGCTGTACATCAACGTCGCGGGGCTGGACTACGGGCCCGAGGCGCGGCTGGCGCTGGACATCGAGGTCTCAGACTGCCCGCTGAGCTGAGGCTGTCCACGGTGGACAGGGTTTCCTGTTCCCAGAAATCAATCGGTTGGCTGCGGGCGTCAAGAATTCGGAAAGGTTTGGCGGAGGTCGCGGCCGGCGGGCCGTTGCGGACAGGTCATTGCGGGCAGAAGGGCCGTCGATCCCATCCGTGTCGGTGCGCCTTCTGGCCGGCCCCGGAGGGTTTCACACCCTCCGGACCTCCCGTGGAGTATTTGTGAAAGGGGCAAATGGGGTTGAACGGGTCGTGCCCCGGACTGGCCGCTGCCGGGGGCCGCTGCCGGGGGTCAGGCCCGGACTCCGGCTTCGGCCATCAGGCGGTTGGAGTGGGCTTCGATCACGGATTCGAGTTTCGCCATGAATTCAGGCACTGGCAGACCGGGGGCGATCGGGTCGAGGAATTCGACCACGGCAAGGCCGGGTTTGCGCAGGATGCCGCGTTTCGGCCAGAACAGGCCGACATTGGTTGCCGCCGGCACGCAGGGCTGGTCGAGTTGTTGATACAGAAGCCCCGCACCGACCTTGTAGGGCCTGACATCGCCGGGCGCGACGCGGGTGCCCTGGGGATAGATGACGAGCTGGCCGGGTTCGGCAGCACCCCTGGCCACGTCGGCCTTCATCCGGGTGATCGCCGCGCCGCGCTTGCCGCGATCCACCGGGACGCACCCGATGCGCAGTGCATACTGGCCGAGGAAGGGGGCGAACATCAGTTCGCGCTTCATGATGAACTTGGCGGCCGGGACCGCGTCGAAGATCAGGATGATGTCGAGAAAGCTCTGATGCTTGGCAGCGATCAGGCATTCGGCGGTGGGCGGCGTTCCTCGCACCTCGCAGCGCAGGCCGGTGAGAAGCCGCAGCGAGACGATGACCCAGCGGCAGTAGGTCTTGGCTGCGACCCTCGCGCCACGGCGCGAGACGAGTGCCCAGGGGGCGAAGACCACGGCCATGACCGCCATGACCAGATACATCTGGACGATGAAGACGAGCGAGAGGAGCCAGCGGATCGGGGTCATGTCAGTTCCCGCAGTTTCTGGAAGGCGGCGCGGCGGGTGGCAATGAAGGCCACGAGGGCGGCAAGGGGCGGCAGGGCCAGCGGCCAGAGCCAGCCCCAACCGGTGAAGCCGAGGCCGGTCAGGAAGCCCCCGGCGGCGTCGGCGGCAGGCAGCGCGGCCACGCCGACCAGCCCGACGGCGGCGCCGATCGCAGCCCCGGTCAGGGCGCGCAGGGTGAAGCGGCGCACGAAGGCGCGGGCGATGTAGCTGTCCTTGGCACCGACGAGGCGCAGGACGTGGATCACCTCGGCGTTGGTGGCCAGCGCCGCGCGGGCGGCCAGGGTGATCATCGCGGCCATCGCGGCGCCGATCAGCGCGATGGAGAGGATGCCCAGAAGGCGGATGCGGGAGGCGGCCTCGGCCAGAGGGCGGCGCCAGCGGGTGTGGTCGTCCAGCAGAGCGCCGGGCGCCTCGGCGGCGAGGCGCGGGCGCAGGCCCTCGGAATCATAGGGCGGATCGCCTTCCACCACCTCGATCAGGCGCGGGATCGGCAGCGCCTCGACCGGCAGGCCCGGCCCGAACCAGGGTTCCAGAAGCGCCCGCGTCTGGGCATCGTCGAGCGCGCGGAAGCTGGCGATGCCTGGGGTGGTGGCCAGCGTGGCGAGGATCGCGTCGGTCTGGATCTGCACCTGTTCGGCTGGGGCCGAAAGGCGGATGGTGGCGGTCCTGGCCAGCGCCTCGGACCAGCGGTTGGCGAGGCGCCCGGAGGCCAGCGAGAGGGCGAGCGCGAAGACGCAGAGGAAGGTCATCGCCCCGGAGGTGAAGGTGGTCAGCCAGGCTGTCGGGCCCGAGGGGGGGACGACCTGAAGCGCGCGGGTGGCCGGCGAGGCGGGCTTGGCGGTCGGCAGTCTCACAGGTCGGCCCCCGCAAGCTGGACGCGGTGCTTTGCGATGCGCAGGACGCGGGCCTGGACCTGGGCCTTGGCCTGGCGGATCAGGTTCAGGTCATGGGTGGCCACCAGGATGGTCTTGCCCATCTTGTTCAGCTCCACCAGCAGCGTGAGGATGCGGAGCGACATCTCCCAGTCCACATTGCCGGTGGGTTCGTCGGCAAGGATGATGTCGGGATCGACGATCACCGCGCGGGCCAGCGCCGCGCGCTGGCGTTCGCCGCCCGAGAGCTGCGGCGGCAGCGCGTCGGCGAGATGCTTCAGCCCGACCCAGCCGAGGAGGTCCTCCATGTCCTGTGCGCTGCTTTCGCGGTCGGAGACGGTGAAGGGCAGCGCCATGTTGGCGGCCAGCGTCATGTGGTCGAGGAACTTGCAGTCCTGGTGCACGATGCCGATGCGGCGGCGGGTGCGGGCCACATCGTCACGCGACAGCTTGGTCACGTCCTTGTCGAACAGGATGACGCGGCCCGAGGTCGGGATCAGCTCGGCATAGGCAAGCTTCAGGAAGGTGGATTTGCCCGATCCTGACGGGCCGGTCAGGAAGTGGAACGACCCGGGCGAGAGCTTCAGCGAGACATTCGACAGAAGCTCGCCCCCGCCATAACTGTAGGCCACGTTCTCGAAGCTGATCACGGTCTTCCCCTGCATTGGGCTACGGGCGGCTGTCCAGGACCGCACCGAAGTGACTGCGCTTTCCATCGCACAGGCGGAAACGATTGCACAAGGGCGCGCGACAAAGCCTTGGAACGACAGGTATTAGGGATTACAACTTCGCATGGCGGCCGGAAAAACAGGCGTTGAGGGGACAGGAATGCGGTTGGTTTGCCCGAATTGCGAGGCCAAGTACGAGGTGCCCGAGGACGCGATTCCGGAAACGGGTCGCG
>JBKBVC010000268.1:0-3783 GCA_046289805.1 Tabrizicola sp. | reverse complement strand
AGCGCCCAGCCCTTCAGGACGAGAAAGCAGGACAACAGCGCCGCCGGCGGCGCCACGATCAGCGCGATCCAGAAGGCGTTCTGCATGAACGGGAACTGGAAAGGTTGGACAAGCGCCTCGATCATGCCGCCCTCGCCCGCGCCCGCGCCGCCAGAAGCCCGTGTTTCGGAGCGAAGAGGAAGGCCAGCCCGAAAAGACAGGACTGGAGCAGGACGATGACGCCCCCGGTGGCGCCGTCGAGGAAGTAGGAGACATAGGCTCCGGTGAAGCCCGTCGCCGCGCCGATCCCGGCGGAGAGGGCCAGCAGGCGCGGGAAACGGTCGGTCAGCAGATAGGCCGTGGCACCGGGGGTCACGACCATGGCGACGACGAGGAATGCCCCCACCGTCTGCATCGCGGCCACGGTCGAGGCCGAAAGCAGGGTGAAGAAGACCAGCTTCAGCAGGTCAGGGCGCAGGCCGATGGTGCGGGCGTGGGCCTCGTCGAAGAAGGTGACCATCAGGTCCTTCCACAGGACCAGAAGGACGGCGGCCGAGATCGCCCCGATCAGCAGCAGCTGCATCGTGT
Source organism: Tabrizicola sp. (assembly GCA_046289805.1). Classification (GTDB taxonomy): domain Bacteria; phylum Pseudomonadota; class Alphaproteobacteria; order Rhodobacterales; family Rhodobacteraceae; genus Tabrizicola. The sequence goes on along the minus strand of JBKBVC010000268.1, from coordinate 3,216 downwards.
CGGCGGGCGAGATCGCCAGCACGTTGCCCATCACGATGGTCTGGACCGAAACCCCGGTCGGGAAGATCGAGATCAGGAACAGGCCGAGGCCGAAGAACGAGGTGAAGATCAGCCCGATCACCGTGTCGGTCTTGAGCCCGGTGCGCCCGGACAGGAACAGCATGGCCCCGGCGGCAAGGCCCCCGGAGAGGAAGGCGCCGAGCGCGAAGGGCAATCCGAGGATGTAGGCTCCGGCGACGCCGGGGACGACGGAGTGCGAGAGCGCGTCGCCGATCAGCGACCAGCCTTTCAGCATCAGATAGGCCGACAGGAAGCCGCAGACCCCGCCGACGAGGGCGGAGACCCACATCGCATTGGTCATGTAGCCGTAGGCGAAGGGCTCAAGCATGGCCGGCCTCGCGCGGGCTGGACCGGCGTGCAGATTGCGCGCCTTGCGGCGCAAGCCTTGTCTCTCGCCTCTGGGCCTGCGGCCCAACCGGCTCGGCGCGGCCTCCGGCGGGAGTATTTGGCAAAGGGGCAAATGCAGGGGTCATGTCGCGCCCTTCCGGCCATACTGGACGAAGGGGCGTTCGTCGTCGGTCAGGATCGAGACCTCGCGGCTGTCGTCGTCGTCGTGCAGGTCGCTGCCGCCGAGGGTGAAGTGGCGCAGCACACCGCCGAAGGCGCGTTCGAGGTTGGCGCGGGTGAAGGTGGTCTCGGTCGGGCCATGGGCGAGGACCGTGCCCTTCACCAGCACGGTGCGGTCGCAGAAATCGGGCACCGAACCGAGGTTGTGGGTCGAGACCAGCATGACGTGACCCTCGTCACGCAAGTCGCGCAGGAGGGAGATGATCTGTTCCTCGGTCGTGACATCGACGCCAGTGAAGGGTTCGTCGAGCAGGATGATCCGCCCCTCCTGCGCCAGCGCCCGGGCGAGGAAGACGCGCTTCTTCTGGCCTCCCGACAGCTCGCCGATCTGGCGGTGGCGCAGGTCGGAGAGGCCGACGCGGGCAAGGGCCTGATCCACCTTGGCGCGGTCGATGGCCGAGGGGCGACGCAGAAGCCCCATGTGGCCGTAGCGGCCCATCATCACCACGTCCTCGACAAGCACCGGGAAGGACCAGTCCACCTCCTCGGCCTGGGGGACATAGGCCACGAGGTTGCGCCGCAGCGCCTCGCGCACGGGCAGGCCGAGCAGGCGGATCGTCCCGCGCGCAAGCGGCACGAAGCCCATGATCGCCTTGAAGAGCGTGGACTTGCCCGCCCCGTTCACCCCTACCAGCGCGGTGATCGTGCTGGTCGGGATGGCAAAGCTGGCATCGGTCAGCGCGGTCAGGCCGTTGCGGTAGGTGACGGTGACGCCCTCGGCGAAGATGCCCTCGGTCGCGGAGATGTCGCGCATCATGCCCTCAATTCCCGGCGGTCAGGCCCCGGGCGATGGTTTCGGTCGTGACCCGCAGGAGATCGAGATAGGTCGGCACCGGCCCGTCGGCGGCCGAGAGGCTGTCCACATAGAGCACTCCGCCGAAGGCCGCACCGGTTTCGCGGGCGACCTGTTCGGCCGGGTCGGAGGGCACCGTGCTTTCGCAGAAGACGGCCGGTATGGCATGTTCGCGCACAGCATCGATCACCGCCTGCACCTGGCGGGGCGTGCCCTGCTGGTCGGCGTTGATCGGCCAGAGGTAGAGTTCCCTCAGCCCCAGATCGCGGGCGAGATAGCTGAAGGCGCCCTCGCAGGTGACGAGCCAGCGCCGGTCCTCCGGCAGGGCGGCGATCTGCGCCTTGAGCGGCTCGAGCGCGGCGCGCAGCCGGTCCTTGTAAGCGGCCGCATTGGCGGCATAGGTCGCGGCATTCTCCGGGTCGATGCCCGAAAGCGCCCTGGCGATGTTGTCAACGTAGATCAGGGCGCTGTCCACGCTCATCCAGGCATGGGGGTTGGGACGGCCGTCATAGTCACCCCCGGTGATCGAGATCGGCGCGACCCCGTCGCTGAGCGTGGCCGAAGGCACCTCGCCGAGGTTCGACAGGAACTGCTCGAACCAGCGTTCGAGGCCGAGGCCGTTGCGCAGCACCAGATCGGCGTCCGAGGCGCCGACGATGTCGCGGGGCGTGGGCTCGTAGCCGTGGATCTCGGCCCCCGGCTTGGTGACCGAGACAACCTCCACCCCCTCGCCCGCGACATTGCGCGCCATGTCGGCGATCACGGTGAAGGTGGTGACGATCTTGAGCGGCGCCTCGGCAAGGGCCGGAAGCGGCGCCAGCAACAGCACGGAGAGAAGCAGGTGGCGAAGCGTGGACATGATGATCCCTTGGGTCAACGTGCATTTGAATGTAAATGAGAAGCATTTGCAAGAAGGCAAGGTCAGAGCCCCAGGCTTGAACACGCCGGCGTGAGGTCAGCGCCGGTCCGGCAGCAGGCGGGCGGCCATGGGTGCCAGCACGATCACGACAAGGATGCGCACCACATGGTGCAGCGCTACGAAGGCAACGTCGGCCTGAATTGCCAGGGCGATCAGGCCCATCTCGGTGAGCCCGCCGGGGGCGAGCGCGAGCAGCGCCTGGTCGGTGCCGACCCCTGCCCCGGCCTGCATCGCCAGCGCCGCGACCAGCGCCAGCATCAGCGTCAGAACCGTGGCGCCCAGGCTGAGCACCCCGGCCCGGGCCAGCATGGCCGGCGCAATCCCGACGAACCGGCAGCCGAGGATCGTGCCGAGCAGCACCTGCGCGGCGATGACCAGCACGGGTGGCGGGGCGCTTTCGGTCAGTCCGGTCACATGCACCAGGCCCGACAGGATCAGCGGGCCGAGAAAGGTCGGCGCGGGCAGGCGCAGGCAGATGCCGAGCGCCGCGCCAAGGATCGCCGATCCGGACAGAAGTGCGATGTCCATGAGCTCGAGAGGGCCGCCTGCGGTTGGCACGGTCCGGCCGACATCATGGCCGAGGACGACGCGGAACAGGAAGGCCATCAGCGCGATGGTGACGACGATGCGCAAGGAATGGGCCAGCACGATCGCAACCACATCGGCGCCGCGGGCCTCGCCGAACTCGATCATCTCGGACAGCCCGCCCGGCATGCCGGCGAAATAGGCGGTGGTCCAGTCCTGCCGCCCGACCAGACGGTAGAAGGGCACGACCACGGCGGCAACGGCGGCCAGATAGACCAGCAGGATCGCCAGCGTCAGCGCGGTCTGCCCTGCCTGGCCCAGGATCTCGGGCGTGAAGCGCGAGCCCAGAAGG
>JBKBVC010000267.1:0-3784 GCA_046289805.1 Tabrizicola sp. | reverse complement strand
AGACCTCTGGCTCTCGGGAAAACCCCGGTCCTCACGGTTGCTGCGGGCCCGCCACCCGCAAAGGGAAACAGGGCAGGTTGCCCTGCCCCGTCCCCGCTGCGATCAGACAGAGGGAAATCAGAACCCGATCACCAGCGAAACGCCCAGACGGTTGTCGGTCCTGATCCCGCGGGCATCGTTGTAGTCGGTCAGATAGCTGACCCGGGTGGACAGCGTGTCCGACATCCTGCAGTTCACGCCGAAGTCGTTGTTGGCCCGCAGCGCGCTGCCCGACGACAGGATGTCGGTGTCGTTGGTCAGGAAGACGGCGTCCGAGATCTGGTAGTAGAACCGCGAGGCGGCCAGGTAGCCTGTCTCGGTCTCGGAGTTGCCAAGGCCGTCCTTCAGATAGCTCACACCGATACCGGCCTGCACACGCCAGGCCATGTCGGGGGTGTTCACCACCCGGTAGCCCGGACCGAAGCCGATGAAGCCGTCGCGGGCCACCTCGTCGGCGGTCGAGGCGAGGCCATCGCGCTGCACACGGCCCAGACCGAACAGGTAGAAGCGGTCGTTCAGATAGTAGTTCGCGTCATAGACCGCGAAGAGATCCTCCTTGGTCTTGACCCCGGCGTCCTCGGCGAAGTCGGCGGCGACGCCGAAGGTCTGCACCCAGTTGCCTTCGGCATAGCGCAGACGGGCGCCGAGGTTGAATTCCTGGCTTTCCGTGTTGCCGGTGCGGGCGACATAGCCCAGCGAGGCGCTGCCGCTGAAGCCGGGCTTGAACTCGGGGAAGCCGAACCGCGCCGCATCGTTCGACCGCGCCATGTCCTCGGCAACGTCCTGCTCGATGTCGGTGATGCGGTCGTCCAGGTTCTGGATGCCGGTGATGTCCTGCGCCAGGGCCGGCATGACGGCCAGCACGGCCAGGGCGGGGACGGTCAGGAACAGATGCTTTTTCATCGTCAAACCTCATTCTCTGCAAGCGGGACCGGGATGGTCGCGCTTCGGTGAGGCAGAGATAAGCCGCTGATAACGCTGAGAAAAATTTGGAATACTTGAGGGGGTCTCAAGAATTTCTCGTGTGCTGCAAGCCTTGAACACGGGCACCGGCCGCTTACGGACCGGGGCGGTGCCGGGAAAACGCCCGAAAATCAGCGCGATGCCCGGCCCGCCGGGTACGGGCTAAAGCTGCTCCATCACCTCGCTGGCGTCCTCGCGCACGAGGGAGAGCGTCTCGGCCAGTGCCCTTGACGCAACACTGCGCAACTCTTCGTCGGTGTCCTCGCGCCAGACAGCCCAGGAGACCAGCGAAAATCCGGGGGCGTCCTGCACCGCGAACAGCTGCCCCGTCTCCAGCGAGGCATGGGCCAGCCTTGTCGGGATATAGGCCGCGCAGGGGCGCGAACGCAGGAACCAGGCGGCCATGGCCCCGTCGCTCAGCGTCAGGCGCGGTTTGGCCAGGGCCGGAAGGGCGGCCTCGTGAAAACGCAGGAACTCCGGCCCCCAATCGACCAACGTATAGGCCTCGGCGACGCTTTCCACCGTGGCCTCGGGCCAGGGACAGACCATGACCAGCTGCTCCTCGATCAGCCGTTCGGAATGCAGACCCGGCCGGTCCAGCGGCCCGTGGGTCAGCATCACCTGCACTTCGCCCGACAGCGCCATCTGCACCAGCCCGTCCGGTTCGGCCAGCACGGCGCGGATCTCCAGATCGGGGCTGGTCTCGCGCAGCCGGTCGATCCAGCGGAAACCGAAGCGCGGCCAGAGCGTGCTTTCCGCCCCGATGACCAGTGTCCGGGCGCGTTCGTCCAGCGCGCTGACCCGCTGCCGCGCCTGCTCCCAGTTGCGCAGGATCATGGTGGCGAACCCGCGAAACTCGCGCCCGGCCGCCGTGAGCACCACGCCGGCCTTGGTGCGCTCGAACAGGGACCGGCCCAGCTGGTCCTCCAGCCGCTGGATGCGCAGCGAGACGGCAGATTGCGTGACGAACAGCCGGCCCGCAGCGGCACCGAAGGATCCGGTGGCCGCGACTTCCAGGAAGGTCTTGATCAGTTGCAGGTCCAAGCGACACACTCCCCAACAGGTAACGTCGGGCAAGCTGCATCATCCGTGCGCCAAGCCAAGGCCGGATATTGTGACCTGTCGGAACCTTGCTTGTTGGACAGCCGTGACCTCACGGCCGACCGCGCGGCCGAAACCTGTCGCAGCAATCCGTGAGTCGTATGGGCTCAGCGCCGGCGGGGCCGGGCCACTGCCGGGGCGACGGCCGGAACAAGAACCGGCTCACGCACGCCACGGCCCCCCTGCGGCGGCTCGTCGCTTTCGGCCATCCCCATGATGCGGAAGGCGAATTGCACAGCCGAAAAGACGATGCCATTGAAGATGAACAGCATGGCCACCGCGATCCAGCCGATGTCCGACCCCAGGATCAGATGCCCGACCCCCGCAATATCCAGCCACAGGATGCCGCCCGTGAAAAGCGCGGACAGCACGAAGCCCAAGGCAACGCTCTGGATGTAGAGACGGACAAGCTGCGGCATCGGCACCTCCGGTTCTGGCGACAAGCTAGGATCGGTTGCCCCGTTTGCCAAGTCCCGCCGCGTCCCTGCGCGCATCCGCCGCACGAAAGGCCGATTTTCCGGCCGATCTGATCAGGATCATGGCAGGATGAGTCGGCAAGGGCGAAGGTGCTGCTTCAACCCAGCGGAGAACCTCTCATGAAACCTGTCGTCACGCTCTACTGTCTTGCCGACGAGGCCGGGTTCCGGCTGCTCCTTGGCCGGGGCCGCGAGATCGAGGAGATCCGGAGCGCCAGCGCCGATGCCTTCGAGGATGTCGATTACGAATTCGCCAAGGGCGGGCGGAACCGTTCCGGCGGGGTCAGCTTCGGCCACGAAACCCGCTCCGAGGCCGAGATCGAACGGCCGCGCCTGGCGCGCCATGTGGTGCGGGCCTTGCAGGACGCATGGGCGGAGGGCAAGGCCGACCGCATCGTGCTGGCCGCCGGGCCGAAGATGCTGGGCGCGCTGCGCGATGCCCTGCCGGCGGCGCTGGCGCCCCATGTCGCTGCCGAACTGGCGAAGGATCTGTCCGACATCCCGGCGCGCGATCTGGCCAGCCATCTGCCCGGCCTGCCGAAGGTCTGACCCGACATTCCGGGGGGTCAGACCTCCAAGGCCTCCAGCTCGTCGATGAAGCCCGCGATCATCGACAGTCCCTTGTCCCAGAAGCCGGGATCGCTCGCGTCGAGGCCAAAGGGAGCGAGCAGGTCCTTGTGGTGCATGGACCCGCCCGCCTTCAGCATGGCGAAGTATTTCTCCTGGAAATCCGGCAGGCCGGAGTCGTAGGCGGCGTAAAGCGCGTTCACCAGACCATCGCCGAAGGCATAGGCATAGACATAGAACGGCGAATGCACGAAATGCGGGATGTAGGACCAGAAAGTCTCGTATCCCGGCATGAATTCGAAGGCGTCGCCAAGGGATTGCGCCTGGACGGACATCCACAGGGCGTTGATGTCCTCGGGCGTCAGTTCACCCTGCGCCCGGGCGGCGTGCAGCTTGCATTCGAAATCGTAGAAGGCGATCTGCCGGACGACCGTGTTGATCATGTCCTCGACCTTGCCGGCCAGCAGCGTCTTCTTCTCGGCCGGGGTCTTCGCCTGATCCAGAAGCCGCCGGAAGGTCAGCATTTCACCGAAGACCGAGGCCGTCTCGGCCAGCGTCAGGGGGGTGGAGGACAGAAGCTCGCCCTGCCCCGCCGCCAGCACCTGATGCACGCCATGGCCCAGCTCGTGCGCCAGAGT
>JBKBVC010000266.1:0-3808 GCA_046289805.1 Tabrizicola sp. | reverse complement strand
CCGAGGCCGCCGGCCTCGCCCTGCGGTTCGAGGCCGCTGTCGCGGGCGGCATCCCCGTCATCAAGGCCCTGACCGAGGGGCTGGCCGGCAACCGGATGAAGCGGGTGATGGGCGTGATGAACGGATCCTGCAACTATATCCTCACCCGGATGCAGGCCGAGAACCTGCCCTACGAGACCGTGTTCGAGGAAGCCCGTCAGCTCGGCTATCTCGAGGCCGACCCCAACCTCGACGTGGGCGGGATCGACGCGGGCCACAAGCTGTCGCTCCTTGCCGCCATCGCCTTCGGCACCCGTGTCGCCTTCGACGCGGTGGAACTGGAAGGCATCGGCAATGTCTCGATCGACGACATCCGCCTGGCCGAGGACATGGGCTACCGCATCAAGCTTCTGGGCGTGGCCCAGATGACGGGCCGGGGGCTGGAGCAGCGCATGACCCCCTGCCTCGTCCCCGCCGACAGCCCACTCGGCCAGTTGCAGGGCGGCACCAACATGGTCGTCCTCGAAGGCGACAGCGTCGGCCAGATCGTGCTGCGCGGCCCCGGCGCCGGGATGGGGCCCACCGCCTCCGCCGTCATGGCCGATGTCATCGACATCGCGCGCGGGGCCCGGTTGCCGACCTTCGGCCAGCCCGCGAGCACCCTGACCGCCGCCCAGCCCGCCCGTGCCGCGACGCCGGCGCCCTATTACCTGCGCATGACGCTGCTGGACAAACCCGGCGCGCTGGCCAAGATCGCCACCTGCCTCGGCGATGCCGGCGTCTCGATCGACCAGATGCGCCAGTATGGCCACCAGGGCGCCAACGCCCCGGTCCTGATCGTCACCCACAAGGCCGCCCCCGACGATGTGGCCCATGCCATGACCCGTTTCGCCGCGACCGGTGTCCTCGTGGGCAAGCCCGTCGCGATCCGGATCGAGGAAGTCTGATCCGTTAGCGCCACCACGCTTGCCGCGCCGCAAGCCCCCGGCTACACGGGAAAAAAACGCGCGAGGGACCAGATGTCAGAGAAACTGCAATTCCAGGACCGGCTCCTGTCCCTTGGCCTTGCCCGCGTGTCCGAGGCCGCAGCTTTGGCCTCGGCCCGCTTCATCGGCCGCGGCGACGAGAAGGCCGCCGACCAGGCCGCCGTCAATGCCATGCGCGACCAGCTGAACCTTCTCGACATCAAGGGCGTCGTCGTCATCGGCGAGGGCGAACGCGACGAGGCGCCGATGCTCTACATCGGCGAGGAGGTCGGCTCGGGCAACGGCCCGGCGGTGGACATCGCGCTCGATCCGCTGGAGGGCACGACGCTCACCGCCAAGGACATGCCGAACGCGCTGACCGTGATCGCCATGGCGCCGCGGGGCACGCTGCTGCATGCGCCCGATGTCTACATGGACAAGCTCGCCATCGGCCCCGGCCACAAGCCCGGCACGGTGACGCTGGCCATGTCGCCCTCCGAACGGGTCTCGGCCCTTGCCGCCGCCAAGGGCTGCTCGACCGAGGACATCACCGTCTGCATCCTCGACCGCCCCCGGCACGAGGATCTGATCGCCGAGGTCCGCTCCACCGGCGCGGCGATCCGCCTGATCACCGACGGCGACGTGGCCGGCGTCATGCACTGCGCCGAGCCCGACATCACCGGCATCGACATGTACATGGGCTCGGGCGGCGCGCCGGAAGGGGTGCTGGCGGCCGCCGCGCTGAAATGCATGGGTGGGCAGTTCTTCGGCAAGCTTCTGTTCCGCAACGACGACGAGAAGGCCCGTGCCAGGAAGGCCGGCATCACCAACTTCGACCGCGTCTATACCCGCGACGACCTGGTGAAATCCGACGTGATCTTCGCCGCGACCGGGGTCACGAACGGCTCGCTCCTCGCCGGCATCAAGCGCGATCCGGGCTGGGTGACGCTCGAGACGATCCTGATGCGCTCCAAGACCGGATCGGTCCGGCGGATGACCTACAGGACGCCGGTCAGGTGACCGGCGGCACGGGTCACTCCGCCTGAAGGTCCGCCTCGGCCTTTGCCCTGGCGGCCAGGAAGGCGACGAAGGTCTTGACCCGCGCCGCGATCAGCCGGTTGTCGGGATAGACGGCATGCAGCGGCACCGGCCTGCCCTGCCAGTCCGGCAGCACCGGCATCAGCCGCCCCTCGCGCAGGTCATGGCCGATGATGAAGGCCGGCAGCTGCACCACGCCCGCCCCCTCCAGCGCCGCGGTGCGCAGCGCCCAGCCGTCCGACAGCTCCAGCCGGGGCGTGACCGGCACGTCCACCCGCTCCTCCTGCCGCAGGAAGGTCCAGCTGCGCCCTTGCCTGAGACCGGAAAAGTGCAGCAGGTCATGGTCCGCAAGATCCATCGGCGCCTGCGGGATCCCGCGTCGCGCCAGGTAATCGGCGCGCGCGCAGGCGATCAGCCGCGACTGGCCGATCGGGCGGGTGATCAGGTTCTCTTCCACGACCAGCGTGCCCCGGATCGCCAGGTCGAACCGGCTTTCGATCAGGTTGCGCGGCGCGTTCGACAGTTCCATCTCGATCGAGATGCCCGGATGACCGGCCAGGAACTCGGCCACCCAGGGCACCAGGAAGCGCATCGCCAGATCGGGCGGCGCGGTCACGCGCAACCGCCCCTCGGGCACGGTCTGCTCGGCCCGCGCGGCGCGCTCGGCCTCGACCACACGGCCCGGCAGGTCGGCCAGCCGCGCGCGATAGGCCAGACCGGCGGGCGTCAGCCGCAGGCTGCGCGTCGAGCGGTGCAGAAGCCGCACCCCCAGCCGCGCCTCCAGATCCGCGACCTGGGCGCTGACCGTCGCCCGGGTCAGGCCCAGCGCCGCTGCCGCATCGGTAAAGCTTTCATGCTCGGCTACCGCCAGGAAGGCCGCCAGACCGTGCAGGGGATCCACCGTCTTCATTCGTGCGATCATCCAGACAATGCTGCAAGGTCCGGGCGATTTATCCCGGCCGCCGATTGGCCCTATACCGCACCCGCCAAAGCAATTTCGCAACGGTTTTTTCATCAGGAGACAGAAGATGACCGCTTTCGACCAGGCTGCCTTTTCCCTTCCCGGCGCGGGGGCCGAGGCCCTCGCCTTCGGGCGCCACATCATCCGCATTTCCGCGGACCAGACCGGCGGGAACCTCGGGTGTTTCGAATCCGAGGTTCCCGCGGGCGAAGGAACGCCCCTGCATGTCCATGAAAAGGAAGACGAATTCTTCCGTGTTCTCGAAGGCCGTTTCGCCTTCTGGTGCAACGGCGCCCGGGTCGAGCTGACCGAGGGCGGGGTGATCTGCGTGCCCCGCGGCGCCGAGCATCGCTTTCAGAACATCGGGGCCTCGCTGGGGCGGCTCATGGTGATCGTGACCCCCGGCGGTTTCGAGGGTTTCTTCCCCGCCGCCGCGCGCGAGCCCGACGCCGACATGGACCGCATCTGTCGGATTGGCGAACAGTTCAACCTGCGCTTCATCCTCGACGCGGCCGTGGCCGCCTGATCCCCCCTTGCTCCCCCGGCGCCCGGCCTTCGCCGGGCGTCCCTTTGCACGGAGACCCGAATGACCCGCCTTTCCCCCCTGATCTTCGCCCTGTTGCCCACCCTCGCCCAGGCGCAGGACATCGACCATGGCCGCTATCTCGTGACCATCATGGGCTGCACCGACTGTCACACGCCGGGCCATTTCCTCGGCCAGCCCGACATGGCCCGCTTCCTCGGCGGGTCCGACGTGGGGTTCGAGATCCCCGGCCTCGGCACCTTTCACGGGCCGAACCTGACCCCCGACCCCACCGGCCTCGGCGCGTGGAGCGAGGCCGAGATCGTCACCGCCATCCGCACC
>JBKBVC010000265.1:0-3831 GCA_046289805.1 Tabrizicola sp. | reverse complement strand
GCTTTCTCCCCGCGTGCTGCCGATGGCCGAGATCCGCGACCTCGGGGGGCTGATGCAACGGGCGGGTTTTGCCCTTCCGGTCGCTGACAGCCTGGTGCAGACCGTCGAGTATCGCGACCTCGTGGCGCTGATGTCCGACCTCAGGGCATCAGGGGAGACCAATGCCCTTGCGGGCCGGCTGCGCCGCTTCACCTCCCGTTCGGTGCTGGCGGCGGCCGCGGAAGTCTATGCCAGAAGCTTTGTCTCGCCGGAGGGGCGGCTGCGCGCGACGGCAGAGCTTGTCTTCCTGACCGGATGGGCGCCGCATGACAGCCAGCAGAAGCCGTTGCGCCCGGGTTCGGCACGATCACGGCTGGCCGATGCGCTGGGTGTTCCCGAGGGCCGACTGTCCGAAGACGGTTGACCCTGCCGACCCAACCCTTATGTCCGGTGCTGAACCAGAGGGAAGGACCGAGATGCCGGATGACCGGACGGAAGCCGCAGCGGCGGACCAAGTGCTGCCTGGCGAGGGTCGCCTGATCCACGCGCCGGCCGATCATCCTGCGGTGCGCCGCGCAAGGATCGGGGTTCTGCTGGCGAACCTGGGCACGCCGGATGCCTACGACTACTGGTCGATGCGGCGCTATCTGAACGAGTTTCTCTCGGACAAGCGGGTCGTCGATTACCCCAGCTGGAAATGGCAGCCGCTGTTGCAGCTGATCATCCTGTCGAAACGACCGTTCACCTCTGGAGCCAACTACAAGCTGATCTGGAACGAAGAGCTGAACGAAAGCCCGCTTCTTACCATCACCAAGGCTCAGACCGCCGCCATTGCCGCGAAGATGGCCAACCGGCATGGCGCCGAGGTGATGGTGGATTTCTGCATGCGCTACGGCAACCCCTCGACCGAGTCGAAGGTCAGGGCCATGGTCGATGCCGGCTGCGAGAAGATCCTGTTCTTCCCGCTCTACCCCCACTATGCCGGTGCCACCTCGGCCACGGCGAACGACCAGTTCTTCCGGGCGCTGATGAAGGAAAAGCGGCAGCCGGCGGTGCGGACCGTCGCCGAATACTTCGACCATCCGCTTTATATCGACGCGCTGGCAAAGTCGGTGGAGGCGGCCTATGCGAAGCTCGATCATCGGCCGGACGTGCTGGTGGCCTCATACCACGGGATGCCGAAGCGGTATCTGATGGAGGGCGATCCCTACCATTGCCAGTGCGCCAAGACGACCCGCCTGCTGCGCGAAAGGCTGGGGTGGGACAAGGGGTCGATCGACACCACCTTCCAGTCGGTCTTCGGGCGTGAGGAATGGCTGCGGCCCTATACGGTCGAGCATGTGGCCGAACTGGCGAAGCAGGGGAAGAAGCGGATCGCGGTGATGGCGCCGGCCTTCAGTGCCGACTGCATCGAAACCCTTGAAGAGATCAACGGCGAGATCCGCGAGGCCTTCGAACATGCCGGCGGAGAGGTTTTCACCTACATCCCCTGCCTGAACGACGACGCTGCCCATATCGAAGCCCTCGTGGCGGTGATCGAGGAGAACCTGAGCGGCTGGTTGCCGAGGAAGGCGTGACCTGTCCACGGTGGACAGGAGCGATATTCCTGTTTCACCTCAATGCTTTGCCAGATTCCGTTAGGGTGGTCTTAACCTTTTCGGAACCCGCGTGCTAGCCTGCCCCGAGCCAAGGGGCAGTGGGGCGGGATGGCGGGTTCGATGCTGAGCGGGAAGTCCCTGATCGCGGGTCGGACCAGCGGGCCGGTGCTGCACGCGGATGTCGGCCTCAGTTTCATGGGCGGGGTCGATCCGGCCACGGGACGGATCATCGACGTGCATCATCCGCTCTGCGGGCAGTCGGTCGCGGGGAAGGTGCTGTGCATCCCCAGTGGCCGGGGGTCCTGCTCGGGCAGTCTGGTGATCTTCGAACTGCTGATGAACGGCCATGCGCCCCTGGGGCTGGTCTTTCGGCACAAGGAGACGATCCTGACGCTGGGGGTGCTGATCGCCGGAGAGCTGTTTCAGCGCGGGATTCCCGTGCTGCAACTGGACGAGGCCGGTTTCGCGGCGCTTTCCGGGGTCAGCCATGCGCGGATCGAAGGCGACACAGTCTGGCCCGCCGACGGGCCGATCGACCTGCCCGCAAGCTTTGTCCTGCCCCGGCCCGATCCGGCCGATTTCCGGCTGAGCGAACTTGACCGTCGCCTGCTGGCCGGAGAATTCGGCAAGGCCGCGCAGACGGCGATGCGGATCGTCCTGCAAACCGCCCGGATCGAGGGCGCGACGGAACTGGTCGATATCGAGATGGCGCATCTGGACGGCGTCTTCCACCAGGGACCGGCGGGTCTGAAGTTTGCCCGCAGGCTGTGCGATCTGGGGGCAAGGGTCCGGGTGCCGACGACGATGAACGCGATCTGCGTGGACCGGCGGCAATGGCGGGCGCAGGGCGTGCCGCAGGAGGTGGGCGAAGGCTCGGACGCGCTGGCGGATGCCTATGTCGAAATGGGCGCAAGGCCGACCTACACCTGCGCACCCTATCTGCTTGAGCCCCGGCCCAGGGCTGGACAGAACATCGCCTGGGGCGAGTCCAACGCGGTGATGTTTGCCAACTCGGTATTGGGCGCGCGGACGCTGAAGTATCCGGATTATCTGGATGTCCTGGTTGCCCTGACGGGGCGGGCCCCGGCGGCCGACTGCCATCTGGCCACGGGCCGCCGCGCCACGATCCGCCTTGACCTGCCGCCGCTGCGGGACCTCGACGACCTGTTCTTCCCGCTGCTTGGCTATCACGTCGGGAAGATCGCCACGAACGAGATACCGCTGATCTGCGGACTTGAGGGCCACGAGGTGAGCCACGACGACCTGAAGGCGTTCGGCGCGGCCTTCGCCACCACTTCGGCGGCGCCGATGTTCCACATCCTCGGCATCACTCCCGAAGCCGGCACGGCAACGGCGGTTCCTGGGCCGGAGGTGCGTCAGGTGCAGGTGTCGGTGCAGGATCTGGCCGAGACCTGGGCAGAGCTGAACATCGCGCGCACGCCGGAGGTCGATCTGGTGGCGCTGGGCAATCCGCATTTCTCGCTGACCGAGATCGCGGCCCTGGCCCGACTGTGCGACGGGCGGCGGAAGGCAGACGGCGTCCGGCTGATCGTGACCTGCGGGCGCGATGTCCACGAACAGGCGCGCGCGGCAGGGTTGATCGACAGGATCAGGGCCTTTGGCGGCGAGGTGCTGAACGACACCTGCTGGTGCTTCATCGCAGAGCCAGTGGTGCCGAAATCGGTGCGCAACATCGCCACCAACTCAGGCAAATATGCGCATTACGGGCCCCCGGCGGTGGGGAAGGGCTTTCACTTCGCCAGTCTGGCGCGCTGCGTCCAGGCCGCCTGCACGGGCCGGATCGACCCGACGCCACCCGACTGGTGCCGTCCGGCCTGAAAAAGCAAGGACCGCGCGGCAGTGCGGCCGCGCGGTCCGGTTCCGGCCCGGTCGGGCGCAATCAGATCAGGCGGACCTGAGTCCCGACCTTGGCGAGTTCGAACAGTTCTTGGATATGTTCGTTGTAAAGCCCGATGCACCCGTTCGACGACCGGCGGCCGATCTTGCGGGTGTCATGCGTGCCATGGATCCGGTAGGCCGGCCAGCCCAGATAGAGCGCACGGGTGCCAAGCGGATTGTCCGGTGCCCCGCCCTCGACCACGTCGGGCCAGTCGGGGTTGCGCTGCTTCATCGAGGCGGTCGGCCGCCAGGTCGGGTTGACGACCTTCTGGATGACCGTGGTGTAGCCACGGCGGGTCAGCTCCTCGGACAGGGGCACCGAGGTCGGGTAGAGCCGGTAGATCGATTCGTCTTC
>JBKBVC010000264.1:0-3839 GCA_046289805.1 Tabrizicola sp. | reverse complement strand
GTGGGGACGCGGGCATAATCGCCCGAGACCACGATGCGCTGCCCCTGCCCTTCCACCGCAATCTGGGCCGAGCCGAGCACATGGCCGGCGGGGTGGAAGCTGACCGTGACCGCGCCGATGCGGATGGGGTCGCCGGCCGCCTGGCGGCTGGCGGCGAAGTCCTCGCCATAGCGGATGGCCATGATGTCCAGCGTCTCGGCCGTGGCGAGGACGGCGCCGTGGCCGGCGCGTGCGTGGTCGGAGTGACCGTGGGTGACCAGCGCGCGGGGCACGGGGCGCGTGGGATCGATGAAGAAGTCGCCGCCGGGGCAGTAAAGCCCTTCGGGTCTCGGGATCAGCAGGGACGGTCGGGCCATCTGGGTCTCTGGCTGGGTCGGGTGTCGGCACCACGCGAAGGGTGCCGTGGGCCCCGGCGCTGCCCCCGACCGGACGAGGCCGGGCGGCTGATGTTGGCGCGATTGCGCCACCGGGGCAATGGCCTGTCTGCACGGCGATGCGGCTGCGCGGCAAGGGACCTGCGCTGGTCTGCCGGTGTCTGATCCGAAGGAACCAGTCTGGATCCCTGGGGCAGGTCGCCACGGCCCTGCCAGAAAGGATGCGCCCGATGCCGAGGCCCTGGACGCCACCTGCCTCCCTGCGGCAGAGGAACAGGGCGTCGAGCCCTGCCCGCCCGACAAGGCCAGCGCCCGCATCGACGCCCGGGACCATCAGCGCCGTCACCCAGGCATCGGCTTCGGCGCAGGTGGAGGCGATCACGGTGACGGATGCGGGCGAGGCGAGAAGCGGCGCGCATCTCGCCGTCGATGCCGACGAGGGCGGCGCGGATGGCCTGCGGATCGGCCCGGCCGCGGCCAAAGCCCCAGGCGCGCATCGCATCGCCCAAGTCCACCACCGCCTGAAGGTCAGCCTGCACCGGGGCGGGGACGAAGTCGGAGGAGGCAAGGAACAGCGCCGACCAGCGGGTGCCCATGGTGGGGCCATTCAGCGCATGCCGGACAAGGTCAGTAGTCGTCTTCCACATAGCGCCCCGCGCCTTGAACATCGCGGGCGCCATACCCATCGGAGCAAGGGTGTCCGGCATCGCCTGGGCCACACCTTGCGCCATGTCACACCCACCGCAGACCATCACCTTCGCGCCCTGACGGATCGCGTCGGCGGCCAGTGCCGCCTCGGTCCGCAAGGCATCCTGCACATGATGCGAACGCGCCCCGCGCGAAATGGCGGTCGTCAGTTCCGTCAGACGCCCGTCGGCCTTCCAGCCGGCGAAATCGTCGTGATGGAGGAAGTCGCTGTCCGCATGGCGCATTCCGAAGAACAGATGCACCGGGCGGCGGCGCGCATTGGCGCGGAGGAAGCCCGCCAGCGGTCCGATCCCGGTGCCCGCCCCGATCAGGACCGGCGGCGTCCGGCATGGAAACCGGGGGTGCGGCGCCATGCCGGCAACCCCAACCCGCTGGTCACGCATGGGGCGCTGACGATCGACCTCGCCGCCCGCAGAATCCATCGCGACGGCCGCCCCGTCGCCCAGACCGCCCCGAATGGCGCTGTTCGAGGCCTTCCTGTCCCGCCCCGGCCAGCTTCTGTCCAGGGCGCAGCTTGAGGAAAAGCCTTATGCCTTCGGCACCGAGATCGAGAGCAACACGATCGAGGTCCATGTCAGCCGCCTGCGCAAGAAGCTGGGCGCCGGGGTGATCGAGACGGAACGCGGCCTCGGCTACCGGCCGGGACGGGGATGAGGGGCCCCGCAGTCTTCAGGGGCGGCTCTGGCCGGGCCTTGCGCTGACGCTGATCCGGGTTGGCGCGGCCAGCCTGACGGTACCTTTGCGGTGGCCAATGACGGCCCGTTGGTGCCGCCGGACATCTCGGGCCGTCTTGCCGAGCGGTTCGAGCGCGCCGGCGCGCAGGGCGACGGGATCGGGCTGGGCCTGGCCATCGTGTCGGCAATCGCCGGGCGCATCGGCAGCCGCTTGTCCTGCAATCGCCCCGCCCCGGCGATCCGGCGGGGCTGGAGGCAAGGATCAGCCTGCCGGTCCACCCGGCCTTCCGCCTCTGAACGGCCCTGCCGAGCTGATTGCCCCCTTTACCGGACCGCAGCGCAAAATCGGGCTTCCCGAAGCGGGTGGCCGGGAGTAGCTTGGCAAAAAACCTTGCCAACCGGGAGCTTCACCGTGCACATCACCCGCAGAACCGCATCCGCAGTCCTGATCGCCCTGCTGTCGGGCACCATGCCCGCGGCCCTTCTGGCCGAGACGCCCGCCGACTCTCTGGTCATCGCGGGAGCCATCGACGACATCGTCTCGATCGACCCGCACGAAGCCTTCGAATTCTCGGGCGTGGATCTGAACAACAACGTCTACGACACGCTGATCGAACTGGACCCCACCCGCGAGGGCGAGCTGGTTCCGGGCCTGGCGGAAAGCTGGTCGGTCGATGACGACGGCGTCACCTACCGCTTCAAAATCAAGTCGGGCATCACCTTCTCGAGCGGCAACCCGCTGACGGCCGAGGATGCCGCGGGGTCGCTGCGCCGGGCGGTCAAGCTGAACAAGACCCCGGCCTTCATCCTGACCCAGTTCGGCTTCACCCCGGAAAACGTGGACCAGCTGATCACCGTCGAGGGCGACACGGTGGTGATGAAGACCGACAAGCCCTATGCGCCGACCTTCGTCTACAACTGCCTCACCGCCGGCGTGGCCAACATCGTGGACATGAAGACCGTGATGGAACACGAGAAGGACGGCGACATGGGCAATGCCTGGCTGCGCGAGAATTCCGCCGGCACGGGCGCCTATGTGCTGAAGTCCTACAAGCCGAACGAGGGTTACATCCTCGAGGCGCGGCAGGGCCACTGGCGCGGCGACGCTGCGCTGAAAACGGTTTTCATGCGCCATGTGCCCGAGCCGGCGACGCAGCGTCTGCTTCTGGAAAAGGGTGACGTGGACATCGCCCGCAACCTGACGCCGACCGATGTCGCGGGCGTGGCGGGCAATGCCGACATCCGCGTCCAGGACGACCCGGGCGGACAGGTTTATTACCTGGCGCTGAACCAGAAGAAGGCAGAGCTGGCCAATCCCAAGGTCCGCGACGCGATGCGCTGGGCGATCGACTATCAGGGCATGGCCGACACGATCCTCAAGGGCCAGTGGACCGTGCATCAGGCCTTCCTGCCGCAGGGCTTCCTGGGCGCGATCAGCGACAATCCCTACAGCCTGGACCTGGAGAAGGCCAAGGCCCTGCTGGCAGAGTCGGGCGTGACGCTGCCGCTCGAGATCAGCATGACCGTGCGCAACGATCAGGAGCGGCTGGACATCGCCCAGTCGATCCAGAACACCTTCGGTCAGGTGGGCATCAACGTGACGCTCGACGTGGGCGACGGCAAGACGGTGCTGGGCAAGTATCGCGCCCGCCAGCACGAGACCACGTTGCAGACCTGGGGGCCGGACTATCCCGACCCGCACACCAATGCCTCGACCTTCGCGATGAACCCCGACAACAGCGACGAGGCGAACGCGACCGGCTATCTGGCCTGGCGCACCGCCTGGGATCCGGGCGAACTGGGCGCGATGACCGAGGCCGCGGTGACCGAGAAGGACGCCGACAAGCGCCGCGCGATGTACGAGGAAATCCAGCGCGTGCACCGCGACACCTCGGCCTTCGTGATGCTCTTCCAGCAGCAGCGTCAGACCGCCCTGCGCGCCAATGTGCAGAACTTCCACACCGGAGGCGCCACCGACGCCGCCGTCTACTGGCTGGTCACGAAGTAAGGCCCGTGCCGGGGCCCGGGGGGGGGCCCGCGGGGGCGCCCCCCAGGGGTGGGTGTGAACAAAGGAGGCCACCCC
>JBKBVC010000263.1:0-3843 GCA_046289805.1 Tabrizicola sp. | reverse complement strand
GACCGGCCCCGATAATCCCGCGCCGCGAGGCCGAGGCGCTGGACCTGCTGCGACCGACGCCTGCGATGCTGCCGACTGTCCCGCAGCCTGCGCCCGACGCACCTGCAAGCTGGCTCGCCCGGCTGGTTGGTTTTTTCACCACACTGATCCGGAGGGCCTGATCCCATGCGCTACATCCGTCCGACGTCTCTCACCTGGTGGGCAGGGCTGCTCGCCTTTGCCACGGGTGCCGCCTCGCTTGCGCTGCCCGCCACCGGTCCGCTGGCTGATCTCGCCCGCCTTGTCGCGACGCTGGCAGGCTCCGGCGACGCATCGCCTGCCGCGCTGATTGCCCTCGGACTCGGCCTCATCGGCCTGCGCGACCGGATCGAACGCGGGTTCCGCGGCGATGATTGAGTCTCTCGCGGGCATGGTCGTCGGCGGAGCGATCGACATGTTTGTCGCCGCCCTCTGCGCGGCAGCGGCGCGGGGAGACCGGCCATGAAGTCCCTCCCGCCCGCGCTGCAGGCGCACCTCGGCGAGGGCACGACGACCCTCGCATGGTGCTGGCGCTTCACGCGGGCCGACGGCGTGACCTTCGGGTTCACCGATCACGACCGGACGCTGTCGTTCGACGGGACCGAGTTCGAACCGGAAAGTGGGCTGACGGCGTCAGAGGTGCGATCCGGCTCCGACCTGTCGGTCGACGCGCAGGACGCGCAAGGCGTGCTGTCGTCGGACCGGATCACCGAGACGGACATCCTCGACGGCCGCTGGGACAATGCGGCGGTCGAGGTCTGGCGCGTGAACTGGTCGGCCCCTTCGCAACGCGTGCTTCTGCGGCGCGGAGCCATCGGCCAGATCCGGCGCGGGCGGCTGGCCTTCGTGGCGGAGGCGCGCAGCCTCGCCCACATCCTCGGCCAGACGGTCGGGCGGACGTTCCAGGCCAGCTGCGACGCCGCGCTGGGAGATGCGCGCTGCGGCGTGAACCTCGAGGCCCCGACCTTCAAGGGGACTGGCGCGGTGATCGATGTGCTGCGCGACCGCGCCTTCACGGCCTCCGGCCTCGGCACATTTGCGGCAGGCTGGTTCGCGTTTGGCCTTGTCGAATGGTCGACCGGCGCCAATGCCGGGAGGCGCGTCGAGGTGCTGTCGCATGGCCTCGTCGACGGGCTGGCGATCCTGACCCTGCTGGAAGCGCCGGTGCGACCGATCACGGCGACGGATGCTTTCGTGGTCCGGGCGGGCTGCGACAAGCGGATCGCCAGCTGCGGCACGAAGTTCGCCAACATCGCCAACTTCCGAGGCTTCCCGCACATTCCGGGGCAAGACGCGGTTCTGCGCTACGCAACGAAAGACGGTGGCCACGAGGGGGCGGTGCTGTGACATCGCCAATCGCCACCGCCGATCCCACCCGCGTCATCGCCGCCGCGCGATCCTGGCTGGGCACGCCCTACCACGATCAGGCCAGCCTTCGCGGGGTCGGCTGCGACTGCCTCGGCCTCGCGCGGGGCGTCTGGCGCGAGGTGGTGGGGACGGAGCCGTTCCCCATCCCGCCCTACAGCCGGGACTGGGGCGAGACCGGCCCGCGCGAGGTGCTGGCCGAGGGGGCGCGGGCGATGATGTTGGAAGTTGATCCATCCGGGGCCGGGTCCGGCGCACTGGTCCTGTTCCGGATGATGCCCCGCGCCATCGCCAAGCATGTCGGCATCCTCACCGGACCCGGCACTTTCCTGCACGCCTATGAACGGCTGGGCGTGATCGAGGAACCGCTGACAACCGCATGGCGACGCCGCATCGCCTTCGCCTTCCTGTTCCCCGCACGCTGAGACCCTCTCATGGCGACCCTCGTCCTCGGTGCTGTCGGTTCCGCCATCGGCGGGGCCTTTGGCGGCGCGATCCTCGGCTTCTCTGGCGCTGCCATCGGTGGCTTCATCGGCTCGACCATTGGGTCGGTCGTGGACAGCTGGATCGTATCGTCGCTGGCCCCCGCGCAGAAGATTGAGGGCCAGCGGCTGGATTCGCTACGGATCACCTCTGCCACGGAAGGCGCGATCATCCCGCGCCTCTACGGCCGCATGCGCATCGGCGGCAACATCATCTGGGCCACGGATTTCCGCGAGGAGACGAAGACCACGACACAGGGCGGCGGCAAGGGTGGTGGTGGCGGCCGGGTCCAGACGACCGAATACCTCTACTATGCCAGCTTCGCGGTCGCCCTGTGCGAGGGCCCGATCACCGGCATCGGCCGCATCTGGGCCGATGGCAAACCGCTCGACATGACGGGGATCACCTGGCGCTGGTATCCAGGGAACGAGGCGCAAGCGGTCGATCCCTTCATCTCGGCGAAGATGGGCGCGGCCAACACGCCCGCCTATCGCGGCACCGCCTATGTCGTCTTCGAGGAACTGCCGCTCTCGACCTACGGCAACCGCCTGCCGCAGCTCAGCTTCGAGGTATTCCGGCCGCTGGCGGACCCCGATACGGCGGAAGGGCTGGTGAAGGCCGTCACCATGATCCCCGCCTCGGGTGAGTTCACCTATGCGACGGAGACGATCCGCAAGAGCGCGGGCGGCTTCGGTGGCACGACCTCGGCCGAGAACCTGAACGCGCTGCCCGACGAGGCCGATATCGTCGTTGCCCTAGACCGGCTGCAGGCCATGGCCCCGGCCGTCGAGAGCGTCAGCTTGGTCGTCGCCTGGTTCGGCAATGACCTGCGCGCGGGCAACTGCGCCATCAAGCCCGGCGTCGAGGTCGCGACGAAGGTCACCAGCCCGAAGAGCTGGACGGTCAACGGCGTGGCGCGGGCCAACGCGCATCTGGTCAGCCGTGATGCGGAAGATCGGCCCGTGTACGGGGGCACGCCTGCGGATTTCGCGGTGGTGCAGGCGATCCGCGAGATGAAGGCGCGCGGGCTGCGCGTCACCTTCTATCCGTTCCTGCTGATGGACGTCCCGCCCGGCAACGCCCTGCCGAACCTTTACAGCGCCAACGCCGCCACACCGGGCCAGCCGAGTTTCCCGTGGCGGGGCAGGATCACCTGTTCCCCGGCTGCAGGCTATGCCGGGACCGCAGACAAGACCGCCGCAGCGGCGACGCAAGTCTCCAGCTTCTTCGGGGCAGCGACCCCGGCACAGTTTGCCGTAGCGGGTGACATTGTCACCTGGACCGGCCCTTCCGGCGACTGGGGCCTGCGCCGGATGATCCTGCACTACGCCCATCTCTGCGCGGTGGCAGGCGGGGTCGATGCCTTCCTGATCGGCAGCGAGATGCGCGGGCTGACCACCATCCGGTCGAGCGCCAGCGCCTATCCGGCCGTCACCGCGTTAAAGGCGCTGGCGGCGGATGTGAAGGCAATCCTCGGGCCGGGCACCAAGGTGGGTTACGCTTCCGATTGGTCGGAATACTTCGGCCACCAGCCCGGGGACGGCACGGGAGACGTCTATTTCCACCTCGACCCGCTCTGGTCGGATGCGAATGTCGATTTCATCGGCATCGACAACTACATGCCGCTCTCCGACTGGCGCGACGGGTTCGACCATGCCGATGCCCTGCAAGGCTGGCCCGCGATCCATGACCAAGGCTATCTGCAATCCAACATCGCGGGCGGTGAGGGCTTCGACTGGTTCTATGCTTCGGCGGCCGACCGGTCGGCACAGATCCGGACACCCATCACCGACGGAGCCGCAGGCAAGCCGTGGGTCTTCCGCTACAAGGATCTGCGCGCCTGGTGGTCGAATCCGCATTTCAACCGACCGGGCGGGGTCGAGAGCGGCACGCCCACGGCATGGGTGCCGCAGTCAAAGCCCGTCTGGTTCACGGAACTGGGCTGCCCGGCCATCGACCGGGGCACCAACCAGCCGA
>JBKBVC010000262.1:0-3855 GCA_046289805.1 Tabrizicola sp. | reverse complement strand
CTCGGTCAGGATTTTCTGCCCGGATTCCGGGGCTTGCGAGAGGCCGATCTGCTCCAGCGCATCCAGCGCCGCGGCATGGATCTGCTGCACGCCCGCCTCGGTCAGCGGCTTGTACTGGCCACCGGGCAGGCCGGGGCGAACCGGCCGGACATCATCGGCAAGCGGCGCGGCCCGCAGGGCCACGCGGGCCTGACGACCGCCCGCACGCCGGGCACGGGCGGGTTCGCAGGTCTGGCCGGGAAGGTCGGAGAGGTCGGTCATGCCTTTACCCTTTCGGAATGCGGATCGTGCACCGGAACGAGGCTAGCGATGGCGGCGTGGCGCTGGCCCGCCACCTCGATCTCATAGGTGGAGCCGAGGATGTCATCGTCGGTCTGCCCTTTCGCCGGGACATATCCCATGCCGATGGCCGACCCGAGGAAATGGCCGTAATTGCCACTGGTCACCGGCCCGACTATTTCCCCATCGCGGACAATCGCCTCGTTGTGGAAGAGGAGCGGTTCGGGATCCCTGAGCCGGAACTGCACCATGCGGCGCGCGAGGCCCTGCTGTTCGCGGCGCAGCACCGCCTCGCGGCCGAGGAAGGCCGGCTTCTTTCGGCTGACGGTGAAGCCGAGGCCGGCTTCCAGGACGTGATCCTCGTCGGTGATGTCGTGGCCCCAGTGGCGATAGGCCTTTTCGATCCGGCAGGAGTCGAGCGCGTGGAGACCGCAGAGCTTCAGGTCCGGCGCCGCCTCCATCAGCGTCTCGAAGACATGGGCGGTCTGGTCGGTGGGTATATAGAGCTCCCACCCCAGCTCCCCTACATAGGTCACGCGATGCGCGCGGGCGAGACCCATGCCGATCTCGATTTCCGCAGCCCAACCAAAGGGATGGGCGGCATTGCTGAAATCGTTCGGTGAAACCTTGGCCAGCACCTCACGCGACTGCGGACCCATCAGGCAGAGGACGGACTCGGCCGCCGTCACATCGGTGATGACGGCGAAGTCGTCGCCGACATGGGCGCGCATCCAGGCGAGGTTGCGTTGCAGCGTGGCACCGGGGACGACGGCGAGATACGCCGTCTCGGACAGGCGCGTTACGGTAAGATCGGCCTCTATCCCCCCGCGATCATTGAGGAACATGGTATAGACGATGCGGCCGGGGGCCACGTCCACCTGGGCTGAACAGATGCGGTTCAGGAAGGCGCAGGCGTCGCGGCCCTCCACCCGGATCTTGCCGAACGAGGTCATGTCGAACAGGCCCGCAGAAGTGCGGACAGCCATATGCTCGGCGCGCTGGTTGTCGAACCAGTTCTGCCGTTTCCAGCTGTAGCGATATTCGCGCTCCTGGCCGGGATTGGCGAACCAGTTGGCGCGTTCCCAGCCCGCGACTTCGCCGAAGACCGCGCCCCGCGCCTTCAGGTGCTCGTGGATCGGGCTGCGCCGTACCCCGCGCGAGGTCGCCATCTGGCGATAGGGGAAGTGGTCGGCATAGAGGAGGCCGAGCGTCTCGCTGACCCGCTCCTTCAGGTAGCGTCGGTTCTTCTGGAAGGGCTGGGCGCGGCGGATGTCCACTTCCCACAGGTCGAAGGGCGGCTCGCCCTCGGTGATCCAGTGCGCCAGCGCCATCCCCGCTCCGCCCGAGGAAACGATGCCGATGGAATTGTATCCAGCCGCGATCCAGTAGCCCTTCACCTCGGGCGCCTCGCCCAGGTAGTAGCGGTCGTCGGGGGTAAAGCTTTCGGGCCCGTTGAAGAAGGTGTGGATGCCCGCAGTCTGGAACAGCGGCATGCGGTGCATCGCCTGTTCGAGGATGGGCATGAAGTGGTCCCAGTCCTCGGGCAGGGTGTCGAACTCGAAGTCCTTGCGGATGCCGTCCATCCCCCAGGGCTTGGCCTTGGGCTCGAAGGCGCCGAGCATCATCTTGCCGGCGTCCTGCTTGTAATAGGCGCATTCGTCCGGCACCCGCAGCACCGGCAAATCCCCAAGTCCGTCAATGGGTTCGGTGACAAGGTAGAAGTGCTCGCAGGCGTGCAGCGGCAGCGTCACTCCGTTCCGGGCCGCAAGGTCGCGGCCCCACATGCCACCGCAGTTGACGATGACATCGGCTGCGATATGACCCGGCCCCTCGGCGGTCTCGTAGTCCACGCCCGTGACGCGACCGCCGGCCGTCGTCACCTTCGTGACCAGCGTGTTCTCAAAGATTCGCGCGCCCCGCATCCGCGCGCCCTTGGCCAGCGCCATCGCGATGTTTGCGGGGTCGCATTGTCCATCCAGCGGCAACGCAACCGCGCCGACGACCCCGTCGATGTTCAGATGCGGATACCTGGCCTTCGCCTCTTGCGGCGAAATCTCATGCACCTCGACATCGAAGATCCGCGCGACGGTGGCCTGCCGCAACAGCTCTTCATGCCGCTCCCGCGTCAGCGCCACGGAAATCGAACCGACCTGCTTCATCCCCGTGGCAACGCCGGTCTCGGCCTCGAGCCCCCGGTAGAGATCGGCCGAATACTTGGCGAGCCGCGTCATGTTGGCCGAGCCGCGCAGCTGCCCGATCAGCCCAGCCGCGTGCCAGGTGGTGCCCGAGGTCAGCTTCCGCCGCTCGAGCAGCACCACATCGGTCCAGCCCGCCTTGGCAAGGTGATAGGCCACCGAACAGCCCGAGACCCCGCCCCCGATCACCACGGCTCGTGCCTTCGTCGGAATCTCAGCCATTCGCTTGGTCTTTCATCTTTGCCCAAATATCCCGGGGTCCGGGGCAGCGCCCCGGGGGCCCGTCACGCGCGGATCCGTTCGTTCTTCGGGTCCCAGGCCGGACCGTCCGGCAGCACGATGGCCTTCACCCGTTCGCCGAAGATTTCCACCTCGACCTCGGTTCCCGGCACGGCGAGGTCCGCCCGCAGCATTCCCAGCGCCATCGAGTGACCCACCCGATAGCCCCAGGCGCCCGAGGTCGTCTCGCCCACCACCTGACCCTGATGCCACAGCGTAGACATGTAGGGCGCGTCGCAGTCCCCGGCCTCGACCTTCAGGGAAACGAAGCGCTTCCGCACCCCCCGCTGTCTTTCCGCCAGAAGCGCCGCCTTGCCGGGGAAATCGTGAGTCCAGTCGATGAACCGCTCCAGCCCGCCCTCCAGCAGCGAATAGTCGGTGGAGAGATCGCCCTTCCAGGCGCGATAGCCCTTCTCGATGCGCAGGGAGTTCAGCGCCTTCATGCCGAAGGGCTTGGCCCCGCCCGCCAGAAGCGCGTCGTAGATCGCGGGGGCATCGGCGCGGTCGCAGTGGATTTCCCAGCCGAGCTCCCCGGCGAAGGAAACCCGGATCAGCGCCACGTCCTTGCCCGCAACCTTGGCGGAATATTGCACCGACAACCATGGCAGGGTCAGGTCGGCCTCGCTGATCCCCGCCAGCAAGTCCCGCGCCCTGGGGCCGCTGACGATGAAGCAGTGGACGCGGTCCGACCAGTCCTCCAGCGTCACACCTTCGGGCAGGCCCTTCCGCAGCACGTCGGCGTCATGCCATTGCGCGACGGCGGCGGTGATGAGGCCGACCTGATCCTCGCCATGCACCATGCAGGACATCTCGGTCACGATCCGGCCCCGGTCGTCGGCGAAATAGACGAGCCCGATGCGCCCCTCGGCCGGCAGGCGCGAAGCGGTCAGCCCCGCGACATGCGCCCGCGCGCCCGGACCCTTGACGAGGAACCGCGAGAAGCCCGGCAGGTCGAGCACGCCCACGCCGTCCCGCACCGCCTCTGCTTCCGCCTTGATCCGCGGCTCCCAGGGGCCGGCGCGCCCCCAGGTCTGAGTCGCTTCCCAGCTGGTATCGTCGCCCGGCGCGGCAAACCATTCCGCCCGCTCCCAGCCATTGTAGG
>JBKBVC010000261.1:0-3860 GCA_046289805.1 Tabrizicola sp. | reverse complement strand
GCTGGTGCGTGGTCGTCGCGGGATGGGTGGCGATTGTCCTGGCGTCGCCGAGGTTGTTGGAGATCTTCACGATCTTCAGCGCGTTCATGAAGCGGAAGGCCGCCTCCTTCCCGCCCTTCACCTCGAAGCTCACCAGCGTCCCGCCCGATCCCATCTGCGCCATGGCCAGCGCATGCTGCGGGTGGCTCTCAAGCCCCGGATAGATCACCCTTGCCACCTGGGGATGCCCCTCCAGCCTCCGCGCCACGGCCAGCGCGGTATCGGCCATCGCCCGGCAGCGCAGGTCCAGCGTCGCCATGCCGTTCAGGTGCATCCACGCCGTGAAGGGACTCATCGAGCCCCCGGTATGCTTCATATAGGGCTCCAGCGTCTTGCGGATGAATTCGCGGCTGCCGCAGACCACGCCGCCCAGCGCGCGGCCCTGCCCGTCGATGTGCTTCGTGGTGGAATAGACCACCACATCGGCGCCCTGCTCGACCGCGCGGGAAAAGATCGGCGTGGCGAAGACGTTGTCGCAGATCACCAGCGCGCCGGCGGCATGGGCGATCTCACTCACCCCGCGGATATCCACCAGCTCCAGCGTCGGGTTCGACATCGATTCGAAGAACACCGCCTTCGTCCCCGGCGTGACCGCCGCCCGCCACTGGCCGAGGTCGGCGCCATCGACGAAGGTCACGCGCACGCCGAACTTTCCCAGCACCTCTTCCAGCACATAGAGGCAGGACCCGAACAGCGCCCGCGCGCTGACCACATGGTCGCCCGCCCGCAGGACCGACATCAGCGCACCCGAGACCGCCGCCATGCCGCTGGCGGTGGCGAAGGCGTCCTCGGTCCCTTCCAGTGCGGCGATCCGTTCCTCGAACATCCGGGTGGTGGGGTTGCCGTAGCGGGCATAGATGAACTCGTCCTCGCCCGCCTTCACGAACCGCGCCTCGGCAGCCTCGGCCGTGGGATAGACGAAGCCCTGCGTCAGGAAGATGGCCTCGGCCATCTCGCCGTACTGGCTGCGGCGGCTGCCCTCGTGCACCAGTTGCGTTCGGGTCTTCCAGTCCTTCGTCATCTCGCGGCGGCCCCCCGGCCAAGAAAAAGCCCCGGCAAACCCAAAGGTGCCGGGGCGATGCCCTTCACCTCTTTAGCGGCTTGTTTAACGTGGCCCGCAATCCGGTAACAAAGCGCCACGGTCCGCCTGATACGCCCGCACCCTATCGTGGTCAAGCCGCCACAGCCGCGGGCTGTCATCGGCCGGTCATCGCCGCGTCACCGCGCGGTTTCCACGCCGCGGCAGAAGGCGGGCAACAGGCAGTTCGAGACAGGCCATGACCGACGATCCCCGTCCGATCCGCGCCGACATGGGCCCCGATGGCCTGAAGCTCGACCGCGACCGGCTGGCCCGCAAGCTGGCCGCCCTGCCCGCCTCGGCCCCGGTCGTGGTGATGATCCATGGCTGGCGCTACGCCCCGGGCCTTGCCGGGGACTGCCCGCATGGCTCGATCCTGTCGCTCGACCCTCCGGCGGGCGACCGGCGCGCGGTCAGCTGGCCCCGCCACCTCGGCCTCGACGGCCGCTCGGCCCTTGGCATTGCGCTTGGGTGGAACGCGAAATGCGATCCCTGGCGCGCCCATCTGCGGGCCGGCTGGACCGGGCCGGCACTGGCCGGGATCGCCCGCACCGTCCATGACCTGACCGGGCGCGGGGTCCATGTCATCGCCCATTCGATGGGTGCGCGCGTCGCCCTTTCGGCGCTGCCGCATCTGCCGGCGGGACATGTCCGGCGGATGATCCTACTGGCCGCCGCCGAGACGCGCGGCCGGGCGCTTGCCGCGATGGATACGCCCGCGGGCCGGTCGGTCGAGGTCGTCAACGTCACCACGCGCGAGAACGACCTGTTCGACGCCTGTTTCGAATGGGGCATCCACCTCGGCCTGCGCACCTCGATCGGCCAGGGGTTGGGACGGCGCCTGCCGAACTGGCATGATCTCTGGATCGACCAGCCCTGCACGCTGCGGGCGCTGGCAGCCCTTGGTCATACCCTTTCGGATCCGCCGCGCCGGATCTGTCACTGGTCGCCCTACCTGCGCCCCGGCACCACCGCGCTTTACCGCGCCATGATCGAGGGCCGACTCTCCGCGCGCGACCTGCCGCTTGACCTCCCGGGCCGACGCTGGTCGCGCCTCATCCTCGGTGCGCGGGGCATGGATCTGGGCTCGGGCCTGCCCGCAGCCTAGCTGCCGGCCCGCACGAACCGGCCGGACGAACGGCCCCGCGGCGCCTTGGCTGGCGAAAAAAGGAAGGGGCGCCTCGCGGCGCCCCTCGCAAAGGTCTTTCTGGGGAAAAGGTCTTGCCGGGAAATTCCCGGACCCTCGGGCTCAGGCCCGGTGGCCGTTGTCGTCGAGATTGATGACCGTCAGCACCATGGCCCGCAGGATCGTGTGGCCGATGATCGGCAGGATCGCCCAGAACAGCAGCCAGAGGGACGGATCGGCAATGCGGATCATGGTTTCGTTCAACAGGAGGAAGGCGAAGTTGTACACCACCATCATCCGGGTCAGGTTCGGCAGGTGGTCGCGCATTTCCGCGTCGGGCCAGAAGCTGGCGGCGGTCACGGTGCGGTTGTTCAGAACGTCCTGGAGGAACACGCCGCCGATCACGACGTAGAACAGGCTCTGCATCCGCTGGCACCACAGCGGATCGTCGGCCATGGCCAGCACCAGAAGCGGCAGGCCGGCAAAGGCCAGCGCGAAGGTCGCCGCCCGCGCGACGGTGTAGCGGGTCAGAAGCCGCCGCACCATGCCCTCGAAGCCCATCCCGATCCGCACCGCCAGCGCCGCCATGAAGGCCGTGGCGAAAGCCTCGCCCGCATGGTCCGGCCCGTAGGCCACCGACAGGACCGGATAGCCCACCAGCAGCACCGCGCCCGGCACATACAGCGACCGGGACAGCGGCGGCAGATCCTGGAACAGGCTCAGGAACAGGCGGACCAGATCGAGCGGCGTGCGGTGCATGGGTCAACTCCCTCTTGCTTGCCCTCCGGTGTAGCGGCGCATCAAGGCAGAGCTGGGGCAGAACCCGGACTGTTGAGGGGCAATCCTGTGCCGTTCGTCAGGATTTGTCCTCGGGCTCCTCGATCATGAAGCGTTGCAGCGTCATGAACTGGACCATCAGGAACAGGAACAGCGCCGCGGGCATGGCGAAGGTCTCGAGCTTGACCCACAATTCCGTCGATTGCGTGCGCCAGATGATCTCGTTCGCCACGGCAAGGGCTGCGAACATCCACGTCAGCCGCCGGGTCAGGATCATCCAACCCTCTGCTTTCATTGGCAAAGCCTCGGCCATCACCCATTGCAAGAGGCTCTTGCCGCGCAGAAGCCCCGCGCCCAGGATCGCCGCGAAGGTGCCATAGACGATCGTCGTCTTCATCTTGAAGAACCGCTCGTCGTTGAACCAGGCCGTCAGCCCTCCGAAGACCACGACCATCACCGCGACGAAGATCTGCATGCGGCTGATCGTGCCGGTCAACAACCATAGCGCGAAGATTGCGGCAAGAAGCAGCGGAACCAGGATCAAGGCTGCCACAATGAAGCCCGAGTAGTCGGTCCCGCCCAGCGTGTAGGTCTGATCCTTGATCCGCATGTAGATCAGGAAGAACACCAGAGTCGGCCCCAGCTCCAGCACCTGCTTGAGAATCGGGTTGATCTTCCGTTCCGCCATCGCCTTGTCCGTCCTTCCATCGCGCCCGTCTTGCCTATGGCACGAGTCCGGGCTGCCAGTCGATCTCCAGCCGGCTGCCCCCGAGGAACCGCGCCAAGGCCTCGGGGCCCGCGGGGTCGCGCGACAGGGCCAGAAGCCCCAGCTCCCCCGCC
>JBKBVC010000001.1:0-21189 GCA_046289805.1 Tabrizicola sp. | reverse complement strand
GTGGGCGGGGAACACCCACGCTCGGGGTGGATGTTCAGGTCAAGTGTCGGGTCATCCCCGCGTGGGCGGGGACCACACCGCTGTGGCGATCACCGGGGCCGCAGTCACCGGGTCATCCCCGCGTGGGCGGGGAACACGGAACCGCCCGCGCGGTTGCCGTGGGCTGCGTCGGGTCATCCCCGCGTGGGCGGGGAACACTCCCGGCCCCGGTATCACCGGGCAGGAACCGCCGGGTCATCCCCGCGTGGGCGGGGAACACTGCTGAACCAGCATCGGTGGCAGGCTGCCCGCCGGGTCATCCCCGCGTGGGCGGGGAACACGGCCTCGGCCCTGTCGGTGCCGATGCCGGACGCGGGTCATCCCCGCGTGGGCGGGGAACACTCGCGCGCCCTTTCCGTCTGTTGCAGCCAGTCCGGGTCATCCCCGCGTGGGCGGGGAACACTCCTCGCCCTCGCCGGCCAGATAGGCCAGGTGCGGGTCATCCCCGCGTGGGCGGGGAACACGCCAGGTCCGCCGCAGAACCGGGGATGAAATTCGGGTCATCCCCGCGTGGGCGGGGAACACGCCGCTGCGCCGCGCTTCGTCGTGGTGCCGGTCGGGTCATCCCCGCGTGGGCGGGGAACACGGATCGCGCATGAATCGTTGGCCCGACGAAGACCGGGTCATCCCCGCGTGGGCGGGGAACACTCTTCGTGCAAATAATTGCTCTACCAGAAGAATTCAATTGTCAAAGAGCCTACCGGATTTCCGGACCCGGTTCCGTGTCGGGGTTGTCCCCTGGTCGCGGGCGGCGAACCGGCCGCTGTGACATGGGGTGATCCTTCGGATAGAAGCTGACCAGTTTCAGCCCGTCGAAGTCAACCGGCATCCGGCGGTTGGTGCCCACAGTGGCGAAATCGAAGCCCTGGTCGGTCGGTGCATCCCAGATCATCACCGCGTCGCCGTCCTCGATATAGGCCACCACCTGATCCCAGATCCGCGCCCGCGTGCGCGCCGAATAGTCGCCCACGAAGACCCCCGCCCGCACCTCGAGCAGCCACACCTTCAGCCGCCCCGACAGCCGCGGCGGGGCGTTGGTCATCACGATGACCATCACGGCCCTTCCTCCGGGTCTGGGAAGGCGGGACCGGCGGCCTCGGGCGGGGGCGGGGGTTTGGGCAGCTCGCCGGCGGACAGCACCTCTTCGATCTGCGGGATGATCTTGGCCAGAAGGCCCGTGCGGCGGAAGGAATCGCGGCAGGCCTGGCGCACGGCGCGTTCGACCGGCAGCGTCAGCCGCCCCTTCTGCGCCAGACCCGCGATGCGGAAGGCCTCGGGCACCACGGTGGAAAGCTTCCACAGATCGGCGATGTCGTAGACGAAGCTCAGCGCCTTGCCGGTGTGCAGGAAGCCGATGGCCGGCGAATAGCCCGCGGCCAGCACCGCGGCCTCGCACAGTCCGTGCAGGCAGGAGGTCGCGGCCGAGAGGCAGCGGTTGGGCACATCGGCGGCGGCCCAGTCGCCCGGATCATAGGCGCGGCGGGACCACTCCACCTCGTGCTGGCGGGCCAGCAGCGCATAGGTTTCGCGCACGCGCACGCCCTCGATCCCGCGCAGCTGGTCGACCGACCGGCGCTGCGGCGCGGCCTCGCCGAAGCGGAGTTCATACATCCGGCGCACAACGCGCAAGCGGGCAGAGTCGTCCAGCGCGATCTGCGCCTGCCAGAGCAGCTTGTCGGCGCGTTCGCCCCCCGGACGGCCGGCGGAGTAAAGCCGCACCGCCCCCTCGCCCACCCAGACCAGCAGCGTGCCCGCCTGGGCGGCCAGCGCCGCGGCGCGGTGGCTGACCCGGGTGCCGGGTTCCAGCAGCAGGCAGGCGATGCCGCCCACGGGAATGACGTTGCGGATGCCGCCCTCGTCGATGGCGACGAAGCAGCCGTCTTCCACATCCAGCTGGGCGCGTTCGACGAAGACCAGCGCCGCGCGGTCCTTCAGCGGGATGGGGCGGGCGGGCGGAAGGCCGGGGATGGTCTCGGTCATCGCGGCCCCCCTGCCCCGTCAGACCCCGGTCAGCAAGAGGTCGAGCGCGTTCTGGATCGCCGTGCCCTGCCCCGCCAGCGACACCGGATCGCCGCGCAGAAGGCTTGCCGGCACGGCCGACAGGAACTGCGTCACCATCACGGCGGGCTGGCCCGCGACCGTCAGCACCGGGTTCAGCCGCCCGGCGGGTCGCGGTGCGGCCTCGGGCGGGAACAGGGGGACGACGACGCGCGTGTTCAGATCCCGCAACAGATCGGCCTGCACGTCCAGAAGCCAGCCCGCGCCCTCGGGGTTGGGCCAGGCGTCGAACCGGGCCATCAGAAGGGCCGGTGCCGGGCCAGAGGCAGGCCCTTCGCCTCGACCCAGGCGTTGGAACTGGCCAGCGCCTCGGCATTCTCGGCCAGCCAGCGGGCGGCGCGCGCCTCGGCCACGGCCGCGCGCAGGCCGGACTCGGCCGCGGCCGACAGGTTCAGGCCAAGCGCCCGCGCCTCGTCCAGCAGGGCGGCATCCAAGGACAGGTTGGCGGGGCGGCGGGGCATGCCCATGCGGACCTCCATGATCCATGCGCAAAAGATATGCGCAAATATGCGCGGGTCAAGCCCGGCGGATCAGCATCAGCCCGCAGCCGAAGGCCTTGGCCCGGCCGAAGCCGCCGGTTTTCTCGGCGCCCGGCTCCCAGCGAAACCGGGCGAGGAACGCGGCCGGGTCGGTGACCTCGATCAGCCCCTCGAGGTCGAGGATGCCAAAGCGCGGGCGGCGCGCGCCCTGCCCCGGCGGCTCGGCCACGTCATAGGCGGCAACACCGGCCTCGTGCACGCGAACGCCCGCCCGCGCCCCCTGCCCGTCCAGCCAGCGCCGCCCGACCTCCTGCGCCAGATCCAGCCGCCGGGCGGCGCGCGCGCCCTGGGCCAGGCCATGCAGCGCCTCCATCACCACGTCGCGGTGGCGCTTTTTGCCGTCCGCTTCGGTCACCGTCCGGGTGGCATTGGCGCGCAGGACAAAGGCCAGCCGGTCGCCGGGGGCAATGTCGGGGGCGAAGGGCTGCACCTCTGGCGCCTCGAACAGGGCACTTTCCCCCGGCGGACGGGGCGAGAGCACCAGGAACACCCCGCCGCCCATGTCGCGCCACAGGAAATCGCGCTTCGCCTCCGGGTCGCCGGCAAAGGCCGACCAGACCAGGCGGTGATGCGCATCCAGCCGGCGCCCCGCATGCCGCGGATCGAGCAGGTCGCCCAGGGCCGCGACATCGGGAGAGCGCTTGAGCGTCAGGCGCGACAGATACATCAGGCGGCATCCTCCATCTCGGCCTCGCCCTCGGGTTCGGCGGGCGGCGTGGCGACGGCCAACGGCAGCCCCATCGCACGGGCGGCCAGATCGGCCAGCCGTGCCTTGCGGTCGGCGATGAAGCCCTTGAAATCATCGGCGCGCAGGAAGGCGGGTTCGATCAGGTGGCTGCGCAGGATGTCGTCCATCTGCGCAGGCGTCAGGCGGTGGCGCGCCTCGATCCGCGCCAGATAGTCCGACGGCGCCCGCCCGCCGATCTCGCGGTTCGATCCTGCCGTTAGGGGGGTCTTGTTGATGATGCTGTCATAGGCATCGGCCCCGATCCCCTGCCCTTCGCACCAGGCGCGGGGGAAGATGTGGTGCACATCCATCGGATCGTTGTGGAAGGTGCCGATGTCGGCCGGCTTGCCGGTGATGAAGTCGCGGCAGCCCTGGCGCAACAGCAGCGCGGCAAAGGCCCGGTAGGCGGCCGAGACGCGCATGCGCAAGCTGTCCAGCCGGTCGGGGTTGAAGGTCAGAAGCTTCATGCGGTCGGGCTCATCCCCACCCGTCAGCCAGCGGGTGACCTCCTCGGCGTCCCTGGCCAGCTTCGATTCCGGGCTGGAGCCGTAATCCTCGGCCAGAGAACTGCGCCAGAACCAGCGTTCCAGCTTCTCCCTCGCGGGGGCGCTGAGCGCGTCCTTGCCCGCGATGGCGAAGAAGGCCGCCAGCGCCACCGCCTGCGCCGGATAGGGCAGGTCGGCGGACCACAGCACCTTCTGTTCGGCCAGGAACCGCCCGGCCTCGCGAAAACCCTCTTCCACCGCCGGGGCCTGGTCGCGGAAGTCCTCCAGCCGCATCGCCAGAAGCGCCTCGCGCCGGCAGGAGATCTGCGGCGGCACCGCGCCCGCCGGCGCGGTCCTGCGGGCGGCGTGGGTTGCAGCCAGCGAGACGGCCTGGAGGAAGTCGAACCCGCGCAGATGGTTGAAGACGGGCATGCCCATCCCCTGCCCCTTCGGCCCCTTGCGGATGCGCTCCAGCCGCGCCGCCCAGTCGTCACGCAGGTTCAGGGGCTGGGCCGCGCCGGCGAAGATGGCGGTGACCAGCTCGAAGGCGTCCAGCTTCTTGCCGCCCACGTTGACCTTCTCGAAGATCAGGCAGACCGCCTCGCGGCTGGTTTCCTGCCCGAGAGTGATCACCGGCATCTGATAGGAACGCAGGCGCTCGAGGATTTCCTTGCGGAAGCGCTTGCCGCTTTCCGCCCGCGCCTCATCGCGGCCCTTCCAATGGTCCCGGAAATCATCGATCCAATCGAAGGCGTGGTCATCGAAGGCGATGTTCAGCGGAAAGCAGCCCGCCTCGAATTCCTTCGCACGGTCCGACAGGTCGATCGTCAGCGCCTCGTCCTTGCGGATGCGGCTTTCGGGCAGGCCGAGGATGGCATCCTCCAGCTCTTCGCCCGCATGCAGCGACCGGGCGATGTCGAGATAGTAGAACCGCCGCAGCGTCTTGCGTTCGCTTTTCGGCTTGCGCACCAGCATGGCCTGCCGCGCCCGCAGCGCCCCGTAAAGCGAGGTGATGCGCTGCTGGCCGTCCAGGAGCAGCTCGTCCGCCGCCGCGGCAGGGCCTTCGCCGGCGGCAGCGCGCGCGGCCTCTACCCCTTCCAGCAGCCGGGGGCGGAAATTCACCTCGCCCCCCGCGCGCAGGGTCAGGAGCGCCCCCACCGGAAAGCCGCGCAGGATCGAGGCGATCAGCGCCTTCACGTCCTCGTCCCCCCAGACGTAAGACCGCTGGAAGTCGGGCAGTTGCAGCCGGCCGGCATGGGCCTCGGCCAGCAGGTCGCGCAGGAAGCGGGGGTTGGTCTCGAAGGTCATGCGGTCCCTTGCGGTTCGGGGGTGATCTGGACGCCGCGCACCTGCACGGGCCGCGCGGCAAAGTGCCACAGCCGCCGGTCGAGGGGGTCGTCGTGGCGCGTCTCCACCCGTTCGGGCGCGCCGCCCGGCAGACCCCCGTCGGCATAGAGCGTGCGCGCGGTCAGGCCCTCGGCCCAGGGCGGCAGGCGCAGGTGGCGCAAGGCATCCTCGGGGGTGGCAGCAGCGACGATCCGCGGGGCCAGGGCCGCGTTCAGCGGGCAGGCCTTGCGCCCGAGGTAGAGGTGGAAGGCGGGCCGGTCCAGCGCCTCGGCCAGCGGCTCCAGCCCCTCGCCCGCCACCGCGACGCCGTAAAGGACGCCCGTCCGGTAATCGCGATGGGTGATGGTGGTGTTGGCGTCCTTGCCGGCCTTGCGCAGCGCCTCCGGGCGGCTCTGGGGGCGCTTCGCGACCGAGGTCGGCACCGTCTGCACCGTGTGGTAATCGCGCAAGGGCGCCCCGGTCTCGAACACCGCCACGGCGAGGTGCAGGGCATCGAGCGCGGCGAAATCGCCCTCGCGCCGGATGCCTTG
This sequence comes from Tabrizicola sp., assembly GCA_046289805.1. Taxonomy (GTDB): domain Bacteria; phylum Pseudomonadota; class Alphaproteobacteria; order Rhodobacterales; family Rhodobacteraceae; genus Tabrizicola. Next base: position 15,464 of record JBKBVC010000001.1, on the reverse strand, counting down.
CGCCGCCGCCAGCAGGCCCAGGATCGCCGAGCGCCCCGGCCAGGTCCAGGACCCGCGGCGTTCGTGCCCCGCGACATCGCCGAAGCTGGCGAAGGCCGCCGAGAGGGTGAAGACCAGAAAGTCAGGCATCGGCGGGCGCCGGCTGGTCCACCGCCGCGGCTGCGAACCGGGCGATCTCGTCCAGACTGCCCTGCTCGCGGTCCACATCCATCACCGCCACCGCATCCGCCGCCGGGCCATAGGCGCGGTCGAGCTTGCCCGCCATCTCCTCCAGCGCCGCGACCGAGGCGCGCATCAGGTCGTTCGACTTCAGCTCTGCCAGCCGCAGGTTGACCGGGTAGAAGAAGGCCCCTGACAGGTCGCGCGGCTGGCGGCTGCCGCGCTCGGCGCGGATGTGGCGGGCCAGCGGATGGTGGGCATGGCTATTCTGCTTGCCGCGCGGCGTGGCGGTGGCGAGCGCGCGCGCCAGCGCCTCCAGCCCCCGCGCCGCCAGCGCCCGGTCGCCGCCGAGGTTCTCCACCAGCAGGTCCACGTTCACGCAGGCATAGAGGTAGTAGACGCCCGAGCCGAAGCCGGCCTCGCCGATATGCCCGGCACCCGCATCTTCGTCCCGCGTCTTCAGGTCGTCCACCGCCGAATACCAGTCGTCCTCGGCCAGCGCCCGGTGGGTGGTGAAGGCATGCGCCACCTGCACCGCCGCTTCGCGGTTGAAATCGGGGGCGTCGGCCAGCATCCGGCCGAACATGGCGATGTCCACCGCCCCGTCGGCGCGGCGCAGCACCTGCTTCTTCAGCTCCTTCTCGTCGATCCTCTCGCCCGCCACCAGCCGGTCGGCGAGCTCATGCGCCAGCCGCCATTCCTCGGGCGAGACGAAGGCCAGCGTCGTGGTCAGCGGCGGCTTGCCCTCCTTTGCGGCCTCGAGCTTGGAGAACAGGCCCGCCACGTTCGTCGCGACGACGCGGGCTGTGTCGGCGGATGTTCCGTTCGCGATCAGCCGCTTTTCCACCTCTTCGCCGATGCGCTTGGTGCGGGTGCCGCGATGGCCGGCGAGGTCCTGGAGGAAATAGGCCGTCTCCCGCACCGCCCGCTTGATCGACTGCGACGACAGCCGCAGCCGCGGATGGCCTCCGAACTGGGCCTGCTTGGGCCGGCCCTGATCGTCACGGTTGGGGTTCGAGGGCGGATAGGGCGTCAGCAGGTGGAACTGGACGAAGACGGTCATGCGGCATTCTCCTCGGATTTGCGGTCGGCGCCGGCGTCGGGCTGCGCGGCGGCGAAATAGTCGAAGATCCAGAAGCGGCGGGCGGCCTCGCCCCGTTCGGGGTGGTCCCAGACCAGAAGGTCGTTGGCCAGCTGTTTGACGTTGCAGCGCCGGTCGGCCATGACCACGGCGCGGCGAATGGCGGTTGCGCCCTCCTCGCCCTCGGCGCGCAGAAGGCGCTGAAAGCGCAGGTGGGACATGACTGGTTCCGCCCCGCCCAAACGGCGGGCCAGCGTCTCGGTCGCGTCCTCGCGCACCTCGGCCAGCACCTGGACAAGGCGCACCAGCCCCCCGGCCTGCGCGGGCCCGAGGCCCAGGTCGCGGGCCAGCGCCTGCACCGCCGGTTCGGCCAGCACTCCCAGCGCATCGGCCCGCCTGAGCCGCGCCATCAGCCCCCGCGCCGCGCCGCTGTCGCGATCGGCCAGCCGCTCGCGCCACCAGCGGGCCGCCACGGCCCCCCTGCCCTGCCCTTCGCTCATGCGGATTTCCTCCGTTTCTTCGCCTCGCCCCGTTCCGGCACTTCGAGGCCGAGGGCCTGAAAAGCTTTCTGTCCGCTCCCGCCATAACCCCGGAACGTGTTCTCGAGCCTCCGCCACGCGCCCACGATGTCGCCAGCGCCGCGCACACGCTGCGGCTTGCCGTCGCGGTTGATGGTTGCGGGCGCGATCCGGGCCTCGGCCAGCAGGGGCTCTGCGACCGACTTGAACAGAGCGAGCGCGATGCCCTTCAGATCGTCCAGCCAGCCGCGCGCCACGGCCTGCGGATCGGCGTTGACAGCTGTCAACTCGGCGATGCGGCTTTCCAGCCGGTCCTGCGCTTCGTGAAAGAAGCGGTCACGGATGGCGTTGAGCGAAATGAAGTCATCCGGCTTCTTGCCATGGGGAATGGGCAGGCAGGCGACGAGTTCCTTGATCAGGGCATCAGCCACCGGCTTGGCTGCCGAGATCATGCCGGCCAAGGCCTCAACCAGGTTGTCGTTCACCCGTATTTCCGGGACACGTGCAAAGACGAAGTCGGCCGGTTTGGCCTTGTCCATCGCCCAGCCGGCCACCAGCATGTCGAAGGCCTTGTCCGAGCGCTCACTTCTGCTGCGCAGGCACTCCGCGCGGGCATCTTCCTCGCCGCCCCCGCCCTCCTTGACCACAGTGCCGAGCCAGTTCGTGAAGAAGAAGGTTCCCCCAGGGGCCTTGACGGGCTGCAGCGGCTCGGTTGGCTTCCTGCGGCGGTAGGGCGTCAACGGATGTAGCCAGCCGGCCCCCTTCGTCTTCTTTTTCTTGTTTCCTTCTCCCTTCGTGTCAGCGACCGACTCGGTTCCATACTGGGTTCCGAAGTCCTTTCGGACAAAGCCGGTAATCATGCCGTCTTCCGCAATCAGCCGCACGCGCCAAGGCATGCTGAAGAAGGTCTCAGGCACATGTTTCCCCGGCCACGGAACCGTCCCGCCCCCCTCGCCCGAGACCACCGTCGATCGCAGCCAGGGGAGGTCCTTCGCCGCTGGATCGGCCGGCAGGCCATTCGGCACATTCGCCCAGACAAGCGGCCAGAGGCCCGCCGAGGCGCCATCGTCGAGCGGTTCGACCAGCGTGACAAGGGGCCCGTTGCCGCGCAGGGATGCCATATGTTTGCTGCTGTCGGCATAGGCGTAGATCTGTGTGGTGAAAAGCGCCATCGCCGCCGTCGCCGGGTCCAGCGCGCCGTAGCGATCACGCTTCACGAACAGATCGGCATTGTTCTTCTCTGTGTTTTCGCCGCCGCTGTCGATGAACAGCCGTGAGGCGGGGGCGACGACAAGTTTGTGTGGCAGTTCTTCGAGCTTTTCGAAATCCTGCATGAAGCGCGGCCCCTCGCCCATCAGCTCGAAGGCCGGGGCGAAGGGGGCAAGCCTGTCGCGCAGCCGCTCGGGGTCGGGGGTCTGGCGCGCGCGCCAGTCGCGGCCGCCGGACGGGGGATCGGCCAGGAAGACCAGACCGATCAGCAGTTCCAGACAGGCGATGTTGAGGTCGGGGCGCGGCCAGTCGGGGAAGGCAAGGCTGTCGTCCGCCATCTGCCAGGGCGCGATCACCACGCGCGAACCGTCCTTGCGGCGGACAGGAATCCAGGCATCGGAAATCAGGTTCAGCATCAATACGCCCCACAACCCAGGCGAAGGCTAGGTCGTGGCCGATACACGGGTCAAGCGAAAAGCAGCCCGGAGTCCGCGCGATAAACCAGACCCTGACAGATTTCGCCACCCTCGCCCACGGTGACGAAGTCGCGCGTCCCGGTCAGCCAGTCCGGCAGGCCGGGCGGCGGAGCGCAGGGCGCCAGGGCCAGCCGGTCGAGCCGCGTCTTGCTTGCCGACACCTCGGAGAGTTGACAGCTGTCAACGCCCCAGGCCCCGCCCGCCCAGGGCGCGCCGTCGGGCCGCATCAGGACCAGCACGCGCTGCTCTTGCCCCAGACGGGTGGGGTAGTCGGCATCCCCTGCCCCGCTGGCGCCGATCCGGTAGCCGTGCTCCCAGCCCACCACGTTCTGCGCCGCATGGGTGCGTTGGGCCTCTGCCCTGCCCTCGGCCCGCTGCGCAGCCGCCTCCAGCGCCGAGGGCAGCGGATCGTCGCCATGCGCGGCCTCGATCAGGGCGCGCAGGCCATCGGGGGCGCGGATCTCGCCCGCCGCGAACAGCGCCCGGGCCGTGCGCCACAGCGCATCGCGGGAATAGACATGCACCCCCTGCCCCAGCTCCTCCGCCGCCCAGTCCGGCCCCGCGCCCGTGCCGGGATCGGGCGAGAGCACATGCAGCACCGGCGCGGGCACCGGGCGCGCCCCGGCCGGGCGGCGGTCCATGTGCCGCCACAGCCGCCCCGCGCGCTGGATCAGCGCCGCCATCGGCGCAAGGTCCGACACCATCACGTCGAAATCGAGGTCGAGCGAGCTTTCCACGACCTGGGTCGCCACCAGCACCCGGCCGGGCCGGGGGCCGCGATCCTTGCCGAAGGTCGCCAGCGCCGCCGCCTCGTGCCGCTTGCGGTCGGCAAGGGCAAAGCGCGCGTGCAGCAGATCCGCCGCCACGCCGCGCGCGCGCAGGGCCTCGACCGCCGCGATGGCCTCGTCCACCGCGTTGCGCACCCAGACCGCCGCCGCGCCCTGCCCGGCCGCCCCCGCCAGCAGGTCGAGCGCCGCACCGGCATCGGCGAGCCTGTCCACCCTGACCGGCCCACGCGGCGAGGGCGTGGCCCTGACCGATGGCGTCGCCACGCCCGGCACGGTCAGCGACGGATAGGCGGGCCCGGGATCGGACGGCGCGCCGCGTCCCGCGCCCGCCTCGAAGGCCGCCACGAGTTCGGCGCGCAAGCCCAGCGGAAGGGTCGCCGACATCAGGATCGCCGACCCCCCCAGCCCCGCCTGGATGCGCAGAAGCTGGCGCAGCAGGACGCCCATGTAGGGGTCGCCCATCTCGTGCACCTCGTCCACGATCAGGATGTTGCGCGACAGGGCATACTGTCGCAACGCGGCATGCCTGGCCTTGACGGCAGCCAGGAGCGCCTGATCGACCGTGCCCACCCCGACATTGGCCAGAAGCGCCCGGCGGCGGCTGTCGCGCAGCCATTCGGTGGGGCCGGGTTCGTCCTGGTCGCGCTCGCGCGCCAGCGCCAGATCGCGGTAATCCTCGGACAGACCCGCCCGGCCGTGGGCGAGCGTCACCGTCGGCGCGCCGTCGAAGAGACGGGGCAGCACCGCGCGCAGGCGGCGGAACATGGCATCGGCCGTGGCCATGGTGGGCAGGGCAAAATACATCCCCCGCCCCTTGCCCGCCGCCAGCATCCGCCGCGCCAGGATCAGCGCGGCCTCGGTCTTGCCCGATCCGGTCTCGTCCTCGATCAGCGCCAGCATCGGGCCATCGGGCAGGGGCACCCCGGCGCAGGCGGCCTGCATGGGGCGGGGGGCGAAGTCGAACAGCGTGCCTGACGCGGGTGCCGGGGCGATCAGCCCGGCCTGCTCCAGCGCCACAGCGGCCCGGCTGCGGGCGGCGTCAAGATAGGCGGCAAGGTCGTCCACCGGCAGGCTGGCCGGGAACCATGCGGCGTTCGAGCCCACCCAGTCGGCCACCGTCAGCAGGCCGTTGAGATGCCAGGTGAGCCGCTTCATCTCGGCCTCCTCGAGCCCCGCGAGCGAGGCATTCGGCCAGAGCGCGAGGAAAGACCCGATGATCGTCTTGGCATCGTCCTGCGCCTCGTTGCCGGCGGCGTCGAGCATTCGCCGCCAATCTCCGCCGGGACCGGTGCACGATCGGTTTTCTTCGATGTCCCGGCAAGGCGGGCGCCCGTGATGCCCGGCCGCGGCAGCATAAAGATCCCAGTGGTCGCCCGGATCGCCGCCGAGCGCGGCCTCAATGGCCCGCTGGTTCAGACGCAACAGCGCCTCGGTGATCTCCCAGTGCCGGAACAGCTGGGCCGACCCCTCGCGCAGGGCGCGGCGGAAGCTGTCGGAGATCTTGCCCAGATCGTGCAGTGCGCACAGCAGCGCCAGCGCATCCTTCAGCGGATCGGGGCAGGGCAGGGGGGCGATCAGCGCCTCGGCCACCGCCGCCACATCCAGCATGTGCAGCACCGCCGGGTGTTCGATCCCGCCCTCGGGCGCGGATTTGCCCGGCCAGCGCGCCATGAGCGCCCGAAGACCTGTCATGCCGCCCGCGCCTCCTCGCGTCTGAGCAGGGCCATGACCATCGGCCCCACGCTGAACCCGCCTTCCGCCGCACGGCGCGAAAGCGCCCGCAGATAACCGCCGGGCTGCCGGATCCGCGCGGCATCCTGAAGGATACACGCCAGCACCACCGCAGCAACCACCGGCCCCATCAGCCGCACCGCCTCGGCCCAGGCGTCGGGACTGATGCCAAGCATCGGCCGCACCTGATCGGCCGTGGCGACAAGATGCCGCCAGTCGCGGATGCCATGCGGCGCATAAAGCGCGATCTCGGGCGCTGCCTTCACCACCAGGGCAAGCGGCAGGGGCGGGGGCGTGGTCCGGTCTGCCGGGCAGGGCGGGGAGCCCGTGCCCTCTTGCCTTTCATGGCAAGGTTCAGATTCATGAGAGTCTTCGTTTGAATTCTGTTGTTGCCGCGCAATCCGGCGGTCATTGCCGCTCATTTCTTCCGTTTCGGCAATGACGACGGCGCGGCGGACGTCTTCCAGCAGGGCCTGGGCCTGTTCGGCCAGATCGGCCAGCACCTCGACCGAAAGGCGACGGCGCAGCGCCCGACGCAGGGGCAGAAGCCGGGGTTCCACCGCATCGGCCAGATTGCCCCAGACCATCAGCTTGGCGATGTCGCGCAGCGCCAGAACCAGGCGCAGACGCAGGCGTGCTGCTTCGGCTTCGGCCGCGCGGGCCTGGGCGGCGGCCTCGGCGATCTCGGGCGCGCGCAGCAGAAGCGGGCGCAGGTCGAAGCCAAAGGCAGCCTCGACCGCGCCATCCGCCCCACGCAGCGCGTAGCGTTTGCCGTTGGGGCTGTCGTGGCGCAGGATCAGCCCCGCCCGCACCAGCGCCGCAAGGTGCCGGCGCAGCGTCGCCTCGGCCATGCCATGGCTGCGCGCCCCAAGCGCCGCGTTCGACGGATGCACGATCAGCGCTGCGTCATCGGCCAGCCGCGGGGCAGGGTGAAAGGACAGAAGCGCCGCCAGAACCGCCAGATCGCGGTCGGTCAGCCCGAAGGCGGTGCGCGCCACCGTCAGATCGCGCAGGACCGCCCATTTGTCCGGCACCTCGGCTGCCGGGGCGGGGCTCTGGGCCAGCGAAAGCGCGGCCAGATGGGCGGCCGAAACCGGCTGCCGCCCGAAGGGCGTCAGGGAAATATGCCTCATGTGCGTTTCACGCGGCAAAAACCTTCCGTTCGCCGCCCGGGACGGCGTTGACAGATGTCAACGAAGGCCGCTATCTTCGAGGTGCTAGATCGAAAGAACGGCCCTTCGGAATGTCATGTTCCGGGGGGCTTTTCGTCTGGTTCGGCCGTTGCGTGCCTCCTTCCTGCCTGTTGTTGCCTCAGTCCTTCCCGCCGGTCTGGCCGCGCCAGCTGCGGTGAAGCTCTTCGATCCTTTCCAGAAGCCAGTCGGCGAATTCCGCGCCCTCGCCGGACAGTTCGATCGAGACGCGCCCCTTGCCGCGGCGCACCCGGCCAAGCGCCGCCCCGCCGTCGCCGCGCAGATCCGCTTCGGCGCGGGGGCGGGCAGGGGGGCGGCCTGCGGCCTCGAACACGGCACGGAAGCGGGCATCCGAATCCGCTCCCTGCGCGGCAGCGATCATTTCGCCCGGATCGCGGCCCCGCAGCCGGGCGGCCAGCGCCAGCCAGCGGTCGCGCCCCGCGGATGGCGCCGCCCCGATGGCGCGGATCAGCGCCTCGGGCAGGGCATCGGCCACCGTCAGCATGCGCGAGATCACGGTCTTGTCCGCATGCAGCGCCTCGCAGATCACCGCGCGGGGAAAGCCCCGGCTTTCCATGGCGCGGGCGAACATCGCCTTCTCGATGAAGCTCAGATCCTTGCGCGCGGCGTTTTCCTGGCCCTGGGCGACGATCAGCTCGCGGTCGGACAGGTTGCGCAGAAGCGCCCGCACCGGCAGCCCCAGACGGCGCAGCGCCGCCACCCGGCGGCGGCCATAGACCACCTCGTAGCGGCCTTCGTAGTTGGGGCTGTGGCGCAGCAGCACCGGCACCTGCTGGCCATGCTGGCGGATGGAGTCGGCCAGGGCCGCGATGCCCGCCTCGTCGGCGTCCAGCCGGTCGGGCAGGCCCGCGTCGTCGATCAGGTCGGCCGGAACCTCGATCAGCGCCCGCTCCTTCAGATCGGCGATCGAGCGGCTGACCGCCCCGATCGCGCCGCGCGTCAGCCGCGGGGCAGGGGAGGGGGGCAGGGCCTCGCCCTCGACCGGGCCCTCCATCAGCCCCTTCAGAAGATCCTTGCGCGCCATCACCGCCCCCTTTCCCGGCCCCAGGCCGACTGGATCAGACCCTCGATCTCGGCGTTGACCGCGTTCAGGCTTTCCAGCGCCCGTTCGTAGGTCGAGCGCGTGAACTGGGCGCGGTCCACCTCATACAGCGTCTGCTTGGTCAGCCCCGCATCCGAGATCGCGGTGGATTTCAGCATCGGGTGGTTCAGCACATGTTCGCCGAACATCGACCGCATGAAGCTGACCATCTGGTTCTGCGGCCCGTCGCCGGGTTCATGCCGCGTGATCAGATAGCGCAGCCAGTCATAGGACATGTCCCCCCCCGCATCGGCCACCACGCCGAGCAGGTTCGAGGTCATCAGCAGGAACTGGCACATGCTCATCACATCCAGCATCTGCGGATGCACGGTGACCAGAACCGCCGTTGCGGCCGACAGCGCCGACATGGTCAGAAACCCCAGCTGCGGCGGACAGTCGATGACCACGACATCGTAGTCCGCCTCCACTTCGGCCAGCTTTTCGCCGATGCGGGTAAAGAACATCTGCCCCGACCGCGCGGCCAGGACACGGGGGGTCTCGTGTTCGAACTCCATCAGGTCGAGGTTGCCGGGAATCACGTCGAGCCCGGTGAAATAGGTGCGCTGGATCACCTCGCGCAGGGGCAGGGGGTCGTCATAGCGGATCGCGTCATACAGCGTGCCGCCGTCCAGCAGGTCGAATTCCGGCTGGAACCCGTGCAGGGCCGAAAAGCTGGCCTGCGGGTCGAGGTCGATGCCCAGCACCCGATAGCCGTCCAGCGCCAGCTTCTGCGCCAGATGCGCCGCCGTGGTCGTCTTGCCCGACCCGCCCTTGAAGTTGATGACGGTGATGACCTGCAGATGATCGCCCGCCCGCCGGCCCGGCAGATAGGTGCCGGGGGTCTTGGCGCCCTTCTCCAGCAGCTCGCGCAGGGCGCGGATGTCTTCGGCGGCATAAAGCCGGCGGCCGCCCGGCCCGGTTTCCGGCGCCGGGCCGCGGCCTTCCAGATGCAGCTTGCGCAGATAGGCGTCGGTCACACCCAGAAGCTGCGCCACCTCGCCCGAGGTGAACTTGCGCAGCGCGCGCCGGGCATTTGGCGGAAAGAGTTGCTGACGATGCGCCTGCAGCCGTTCCGACAGCCGTCGCGCGTGGTCGCCCACCAGCCGATCGATCCGCTCCTGCCTGCCTGTCGCCATGTCTGCCCCGCCTGCCTTTTCAACGCACGCGCCAAGCCTGGCGGAAAGTTTCGTGTGTTACGCTGAAAGGCGTCTTGATCGTTGTTTGCCGTAATGAATGGCACCGGGGCCCGAGTCGCGCAAGCGTTTTGTCATGATCTTGTGTCCCATGCCCGTCCGGCCACAAGCGTAATGGCGTCAGGGCAGGGCGGGCAGATCGCCCCGGCGGTGGCCTTCGACCATGCGGCGCAGGGGTTCGGGTTCCAGCACCTCGACGGCGTCGCCCCATTGGTAAAGGTGCCAGGCCATTTCCAGCCAGCCCCCGGCCTGAAACCGCACGGTCAGCGCGCCGTCGGGTTCCTCGCTGGTCTCCTGCCGGGGATGGAACAGGAATTCCCGCGCCGTGGCCGCCGCCCGCGGGGCAAAGCGCCAGACCACCGGACCGTATTCGGCCGGATCGTGATAGGATCCGAAGGCACGGGCGGCGTGATCCTCCAGCCGGAAATCCGGATCGCGCACGAAGCTGTCGGCCTCCAGCCTGACTTCGGCGATGCGGTCCAGGCGGAAGTGCCGCAGCCGGGCATCGCGCGCCGAGACATCGCGCGCCACCAGATAGCGGCGGGTGCCGAACAGCACGCCGTAGGGTTCGATCCGGCGGTCGGACAGGGCACCGTCGGCGCCGCGGTAACGGATGGCCATGCGGTTCGGGGCCTTCAGAGCCTGGGCGATCAGGGGCAGCAGGGCCGGATCTCCCGGCACCACGGGGCCGGGGCGGCAGGCCCAGCCCTGCGCCTCGAGCAGGGCCTCGGCATCGGTCTCGGCGCGGCGGGCGTGGGGGGCGGGCATGGACCCCAGCAGACGGTCGCGCAGGCTGGACAGCGCCGCCACGTCATGCGTCGCGCCATCGCGTTCGGCGCGCTTGATGGCCAGCCCCAGCGCCGCAAGCTCGCTGTCGCGCAGACCGCGCGCGTGCAGCTGGCGCGGGTCGGCGCGCAGCCGCCAATAGCGGCGGCGTCCGTCATCGGTCAGCGTCTCGACCCCGTCGAAGGCGGCCTCCAGCGCGCGGGTCATGCGCTGCGCGGTGCGCCGATCGACGCCGAATTCGGCCTCGATCTCGGACAGCGACACGCCCATGTGCCGCGCCGCCGCCATCTCGGCCAGCCGCAGAAGATCAAGCGCCTTGGCAAAGGACATGCACACCCCGACAGGTTTTGCCACCCCAGGCAGGCTATTCGTCAAACTGCGGCCTGTCGATGCGATTCCCAGCCGGTGACGAGTGACGATGCAAGGGGTGCGGTGCGGGCAGCGACAGGTCGCACCCGAAAACCCATTGCGGACAAGAACATGATGCGCCACTTACTACCTTGGGCTGTGGTTGGACTGCGGCTATTCCCACGTGGATTGACTTGGGTGCAGTTGTGACGGCAACGTCGGCGGTTCTTGAATGAAGCGGGATGCAAACGCCCGACGGGCGAAGTTTGCGACACGGCATTTCGGGGAACCTTGCGTTCCTGGTGCAACGTCCGACTTGCAAGGGCCTTCGCGATTCGGCACCGGCCCTGACAAACCGCCGCCGGAGCATGCTGTCGCCGCGGACCTGCGGAAACCGACGATCAAGGCGGCGGCAGGGCGTCGTCAGTCAGGCAGATGGTCAACAGTCGGGCCGGATTGCCAGGTCTTCACCTGCAGATCGGTTCGAGCAAACGCGGACCCGGTTCACGATGACGCTTGATGCGCAAATCCGCAGCCTGCTCGAGCTTGCACCCGCCGGTCTGACCGACGGACAGCTGCTGTGGCGGCTCAAGGCGGGTGGTGTCCGACACGATGCCTCAGAGCTGATGGCGACGCTGGATCGGCTGGCCCGCTCGGGACAGGTGCAGGCCAGGCTCGGGCGATGGCATGCGGTATGCCCGTCGCGGGGCGGGGGCGACACGGGCCTCGGCAGTGCACGGCAGCCGGCAGGGCCCGGAGGCTCCGACAATGACCGTCTCCGTGCAGCGCCTGCAAGCGTGGAAGCCGCGGTGCCGACCGACATCGCGTTACCGACCGGAACGGGAAACGCCGCCGCGCCCGATCCGGCGGCGCTGCTTCGCTATTACGCGGCCACCCAGCGGCGTGATCCGCGTGGCTCGGTCGAGGTCTTTCCCGACCAGCACGGGACCAAGTGGCACCTTTTCGATGCCCATGGGCCATGGTGGGACGGCCGCACGGCGTCGATTCCCGCCGGCCTTCTGGAACCCGGCTTCCGCCAGGCACTGGGCGAAGCAGGGGGCAAGGGCTCGGCGGCGGCTGGCTGGCCCATCGGAGTCTTCCGGGATGCCGAAGGCACACGCTGCCTGCCGCTTCTGCTCCTTCCGGTTGACTGGCAGCTGGGGTCCGACAGGCTGACCTTCCGCGCAGACCGCGTACAGCCGGCGCTGAATCCGGCGATCGTCCGTCCGATCCGGCAACTGACCGGGCTGAGCAACGAGGCGCTTGTCCGCGCGCTCGAGCCGGGCGAGGACGATGCCGGCCTTGGATCGGCCGGAGCACGGCTGGCACATCTGCTGGCCCGGATCGGCGGTGGCGGGCTTGTGCCCGGTTCGCTGGCGGCCGAAATGGTGCTGCGCGGCGACGGGCTTCGCAATACGGCAGCCTTGTTCCTGCCGGACGAGGCTTCGTTCACCCGGCGGCTGGCGCAGGATCTGGACCGGATGGCCGGATGGCCGTCCGAGCGGCTTGCGCAGACGGCGCTTGCGGAATTCCTGACGCAAGGGAAAAGGGTCGAGCCCGGCAGACTGGCCGACCCGTTAGAGCTTTCCGCCCTGACCGAGCGGCAGTTTGCGGCGGCGGATGCGGCGCTGTCCGGGGCACCCGCGGCGATCCAGGGGCCGCCAGGCACCGGGAAAAGCCAGGTGATCGCCGGACTGATCGTCTCTGCGCTCGCGGCGGGGAAGAGCGTGCTGTTCGCCGCCCGCAACCACCGCGCCCTCGACGAGGTGGAATCGCGTCTTGCAGAGGTACTGAAGGATCCCGTCCTGCTGGTGCGCACGCGCGACGCGGACGGAGAGCGCGACACCGGCATGTTCGAGGCTCTGGTCGGACTGACCGACGGTGATGCAGCCACGGACGAGCAGGCCGCCGCCGATCGCCGCCGTATCCTGACCGAGGCTGCACGCCAGAGGACCGCGCATCGCCGGGCCGAGGCGATCCGCACCCGGTTGCACCTCGCCCTGGCCGACCTGCTGGAGCGGCAGCATGCCCTTGCCGAAGCGCGGGCAGCGGCGGGCCTGCCCGAAGCGCAGTCGCGCGAACCCGGATTCCTGCTTCGCCTGCGCAACCTGCTGCACCGCCTGGCAGGCCGGCGGCGAACAGACCCCCTGACCCCGTTGCCCCCGGATGCAAGGCTGGACGAGATCACCCGCCGCATCGCCGACCTGCGGCACGAGATCGACCGCCTGCCCGAAGCTGGCGAACCGCCAGCCTTCGACCCGGCGCCGCATCTGGCCGCGCTTGCGGCCGCCCTTGCCGCGCCGGACGCCGACGTGCTGCGTCATCTGCGGGCGCGCCGGGCCGAGATCGAATTCGAACGCGGGCGACCGAGGCAGGAGCGTGTCACGAGAGAGGACGCCCTGCAGGTGCTTCGCCACCGCCCGATCTGGCTTGCCAGCACCCTGTCCGTGCCGGCGCGCATTCCCCTGGAACCGGGGCTGTTCGACCTCGCGATCTTCGATGAATCCAGCCAGTGCGACATCGCCTCGGCACTGGCCGTCATGGCCCGGGCACGCAGCGCCGTGGTGGTGGGAGATCCCGAACAGCTTTCCTTCATCCCGGCACTCGGCAAGGAGCAGGAGCACTCGCTCATGGACGCCGCCGGGCTGCCGCCCGCTGGCCGCGCCCGCTGGGCGCAAAGCCAGAATTCGCTGTTCGACCTTGCTCGCAACTGCCTGCCGGCCGAGGCGCTGCATCTTCTGCCCGATCAGTTCCGCTCTGCCCCCGACATCGTGGATTACACCAGTCAGGTCTTCTATGGCGGGCGCCTCCGGGCGCGACGGGCGGACGACTCCTTCCGCACGCCGCGTGGCTGGCGGCCCGGCCTGCACTGGCAGGACGTGCGCGGCCCCTGCAGCCGCGAGGACGGGGGCAACGTCAATCGCACCGAAGCGGAATGGATCGCCCGTCGCCTGGCCGAACTGGCGTGCGAAGAAGGTTTCGAGGGCTCTGTCGGTGTCGTCTCACCATTCAACGCGCAGGTCGGTCTCATCCGGCGCCTCGCCGGAACCTCCCTGACAGAGAAAGCCCGCAAGCGCCTGAAACTCGTCATCGACACGGTGGACGGCTGGCAGGGCGGCGAGGCGGACGTGATCTTCCTGTCACTGGCCGTGGGTCCGGGCGCAGCGCAATCGGCCATCGGTTTCCTGCAGAAGGACCGCCGGCGCTTCAACGTCGCGGTCAGCCGGGCGCGGGCGCTGGCGGTCGTGGTGGGCGATCTCGACTGGGCGCGCGGCTCGGGCATCGCCCATCTGGAGATACTCGCCCGCCGCGCCACCGAACCCGCACCCAAGCCGGGCCGCGGCTTCGACAGCCTGTGGGAGCGTCGGGTGAACGAGGCGCTGAAGGCGCGCGGGCTGGACGCGACGCCGCAGTATCCGGTGGGGCGCCGCAGCCTGGATTTCGCGCTGTTTCACGGGACGGTGAAGCTTGATCTCGAGGTGGACGGGCGCAAGTGGCACATTGGGGCAGGCGGGGAACGCAAGACCGCTGACCGGCTGCGCGATCGCGAGCTGATCGGGCTTGGATGGAAAGTGCGCCGTTTCTGGGTTGATGAACTGGCACATGACATGGAGGGCTGTCTTGACACAGTCGAACGCGACCTCGGGCTCCGGGACTGAACCCGTCGAAACCGGCAGGGCAGGATCCATGCCGCCCCTGGCTCCACCCCGTCGCTGGCCGTTGGTGCTGATCGCACTGGCAACCGTCGCGCTATCGGGTGTGGCACTGGCGCTGTTTCTGCTGCTGTCCGGCGAACACCGCCGGCTGGCCGAACGCGAGATCGAGGTCGCGCGGCAGGAACAGTCGGTCACCGGCCTCGCGCAACGGGAGACAGCGCTGCGACAGGAGATTGCCGGTCTGGAGGCAGAGCGCGACAAGGCGCAGGCCGCCCGCGATGCCGCAGAGAAGGCAGCAACGGATTCCGCCAGGGTGCTGGCCGAACTCGAAAACGCTCGCTCCGAGACGCAGAAGGCCCAGCAGGAAAAGGCCGAAGCCGAAGCCAAAGCGCAGCAGGGGGTCGCAGCGGCCAAGGCTGCTGACGAAGAGCGGCAACAACTTGAGGCGCGGATTGCGACCCTGAATGACGAGATCAGGCAACTGAACGATGCACGCGACCGTGCACGTGCTGAGGCGAACGCTGCCGCAGCCGAAACAGGCACCGCGAGGTCCGACCGCGACGCCGCCGTCAGGGAACGCGATGCGGCGCAGGCCGAACGCGATCTCTTTCAATCCGCCCTCGCCCCCCTGCGAGAGGAAGCCGGTCGTCTTGCGTCTCAGAAGGCCGACGCCGAAGCCGCTCTGAACGGACTGAAGAGCCGCCAGCAGCAGGCTGAAGAGGCGGCGAAAGCGGCCGAAGACCGCGCTGCCCGCGCTGAAGAGCGGGCACGCACCGCCGAGGCCCGCGTCGCGGACCTGGAAGCAAGGGCCAAGCAGGCTCAGGACGACATTTCCGCCGCTGCACCGCAACTGGCCGAGCTTGAGACCCGGCAGGAGAAGCTGCGCGCAATCGAAGCGCAGCTCGCCGAGGCCGAAGCCCGGGCCGCGCGCATCGCGTCCGACGAGGCGCGCGCCGAGGCCGCCCGTCTCGCCGCCGCCGAGGCCGAGGCAGAAGCGAACCGCATTGCCGCCGAACTCGCCACCCTGCGCGCCGAGGAGGCACAGTTGCGGCGAGCCGAGGAGGCTTCGGGGGAGGCCGAGGCCCGGGCGACGAAGGCACAGGCGCTGCTCGAAGCCCGACGCGCCGAACTTGCCCAGGCCGAGGAGGAGTTGCGGAACCTGAACGACCAGCTTGCGGCCGCTCGTGCCGAACTTGAACAGAAGCGCGCCGCTGCCGCCGCCATATC
>JBKBVC010000260.1:0-3874 GCA_046289805.1 Tabrizicola sp. | reverse complement strand
GCACCTTCCGGCCCATGCTGCGCAGGATGCCATAGACCATCAGCGCCATCTGGTCGTTGCCGCAGCACAGGACCGTGGGCGGTGCCTCCAGCCGCAGCAGGCGGTCGATCGTGTCCCACAGCAGCTGCGGCCCGGTCTCGGGCTGGTCGAAATCGACATGCGCCAGAAGGGCGGGATCGAAGGCGATCCCGGCCTCGGCCAGCGCATCGCGGTAGCCCAGCGGCCGCAGCCGGCCGGCGACCATGTCGGAGCGCAGGGCCAGCATGGCGATCCTCCGGTGCCCCGCGCCGATCAGCCGCCGCACCAGATCGGCCTGCAGGCGGCGGTCGTCGGGCAGGACGGCGGGGGTGCCGCGGTCGTCATAGCAGTTGGCCAGGACCAGCGGCGTATCCTCGGGCACAGGGGGCAGGTCCACCGGCTGGTGATACTCGGCGACATGGATCAGCCCTTCCACCCGGTGCGACAGGAAGGTGTCGATCAGCTTGGGCACCCGGTCCTGCCGGCCGCCGGTATCGGCGATCATCAGCGTCATGCCGGTGGCATCCAGCGCCCGCTGGATACCCTGCACGATGTAGAGGTCCGGCAGGCCCTGCTGGGTCGAAGGCTGGTTCTTGGTGGAAATCGCCCCGGTGATCAGCCCGACGATCCCCGACTTCTGCGCCCGCATCATCCGCGCCGCGTTCGACCGGACATAGCCCAGCTCGCGCATCGCGGCCTCGACCACCTCGCGCGTCCTTTCGCCCACCGGCCCGTCGCCGTTCAGCACCCGGCTGACCGTCTTGGGCGACACGCCGGCCAGACGTGCGACATCGTAGATCGTCGACATGCGAGGCCTCCCCTCCGCGCGGTGTCCAGATATGACATCGGTGTCATGACATCGGTGTCACAGCTCGACCGATTCTGTCAAGCGCGGGTTGCGCGGGCGGGGAGGAGAGATCGGCTCAGGCGTGAAAGACGAAGGAGCGCATCGAGACCGAGCCGAGGTCGATGGCGTCGGTCATGAAGGTCAGCCGGTCCCGGGCGTCCGAGGCGCCGGCGATGGTCAGCGCCGGCATGTAGTGATCCACCGTCGGATGCGCCATGGTCAGGAGGCTGCCCAACCCTGCGCGGTCGGCCAGCGGCTTCAGGTCGCGCGCTTCCAGCCGTTCGGCGAACAGGCGGTCGAACTCCAGCGCGAAGTCCAGCGGCTGTCCGCCGAACCGCATGGCGCGCAGATTGTGGACAACGTTGCCCGATCCCAGGATCAGCACGCCCCGGTCGCGCAGCGCGGCAAGCGTCCGCCCGACCTCCAGCTGATGCTCCAGCCCCCGGCTCATGTCGATCGAGACCTGGAACACCGGCACCTTCGCCTGCGGATAGAGGAACTTCAGCACCGTCCAGGCGCCGTGGTCGAGGCCCCAGGTGTCGTCCTCGGCGGAATGGTGGCTGGCCAGGAGGCTCACCACCTCGCGCGCCAGCTCCGGGTTGCCGGGGGCGGGGTAATCCATCGCGTAAAGCGCGTCGGGAAAGCCGTAGAAATCGTGGATCGTCTTCGGCAGGGCCGAGACATCGACCAGCGTCGTGCCTCTGGTCATCCAGTGCGCCGAAACGACCAGGATCGCCTGCGGTTGCGGCAGGGCCTGCCCCAGCGCGGTCCAGGCGCGGCTGTAGGCGGTGTCCTCCAGCGCATTCATCGGGCTGCCGTGGCCCAGAAAGACCACGGGCATCCGGGCCGAAGGCTTCAGCCGGTCGCGCAGGGCGTTGAGATCGGTGAACGCGCTCATGGTCCTGTTCCTTCGGAGAAGAGGCCGCCCCATATCGGGACGGCCCGATGCATTCAGGTCGCGGCCAGCGCGCGGGCAGAGGGCTTCAGCGCATGGGCGCCCGAGCCCAGCAGCGCGATGGCTCCCTGCACGATGGCCCAGAACAGCGGGAATTCCCAGCCGCCGCCTTCGCTGGAAAAGACCCAGCCGTTGCCGGCATGGACCCAGGTCGCCCCCAGCAGCACCGGGATCAGCGCCAGCGACACCGCGCGGGTGGCCACGCCCAGGATCAGGGCAAGGCCACCGCCGACCTCGGCCAGGATGGTCAGGTAGGCGAGGAAACCGGGCAGGCCGAGGCTTTCGAAATAGCCCACCGTGCCGGGAATGGTGAAGACGAAGACCTTCATCAGGCCATGGGCGACGAAAAGCGCGCCGCTGGCGACGCGCAGGATCAGGGCGGCGTAATCGGAAGTCGGGGTCATCTCAGTGTCCTTTCCAGGGGCCGCCCGTCCGGCGGCAGAGGCGATGGAGCAAAGCTAGGCCTTGACGTTGGGGAATGAAATGGCGACATTGTGGATTGACCATCCACATTTCATTCCGAATACCGCGCCAATGGACCTGATCGACGAGCTGAAGGCCTTCGTCGCCACCGCCCAGACCGGATCCTTCACCGCGGCGGCGGAACAGCTGGGCACCTCGAACCGGCTGACCTCGAAATATGTGGCCGGCCTCGAGGCGCGGCTGGGTGTGCGGCTTTTGCAGCGCACCACGCGCAAGGTCGGGCTGACCCCGGCGGGCGAGGATCTCCTGTCCCGCGCGCCGGCCCTTCTGGACGATCTCGACGACCTGATCGCCGGCGTCGCCGAAGGCTCGCGCGGGTTCTCCGGGGTGATCCGCCTGTCGGCCCCCGTCACCTTCGGCGAACTCCATGTCGCCGGGATGCTCGACCGGTTCGGCCGGCTGCATCCGGGGCTGTCCTTCGACCTGAGGCTCGACGATCGCCATGTGGACCTGGCGGCCGAGGGGATCGACCTTGCCTTCCGCATGGGCCGGACAGACACGCAGACGCTCAAGCAGCGCCGGCTCGGCGGCTTTGCTTCGGTGCTGGTGGCCAGCCCGGACTACCTCGCGCGGCGCGGCAGGCCCGCGTCGCCGCAGGATCTGGCCGGGCATGACTGCATCCTCGACACCAACCGCCGCGACCCCCGGCGCTGGGCCTTCGGGCGCCCGCCCGTCCCCGTCGCGGTGCAGGGGCGGTTCCGGGTGAACTCGGCCCGCGCGGCGGTGGAACTGGCGGCGGCGGGGCAGGGTCTGGCCTATGCCCCGCGCTTTGCCGCTCGTGCGGCGCTCGAGGCGGGGGCGGTCGTCCCGGTGCTGGCCGACTGGCCGGGCGAGGAGGGCCAGCTCTCCGCGGTCTGGCTGGAAGGCCGTGTCCTGCCGCGCAAGATCCGCGCGCTGATCGACTTCGCGGCCGAGGACGTGCGCGCCGCGGGCATCCTTTAGCGTCTAGCGGCTGGACTGCCGCACGATCAGCTCCGGCGCGATCCGCAGCGTCGCAGGCTCCGTCTGCCGGCCGTCCAGCACGTCAAGGATCAGCGCCGCCGCCCGCGCCCCGATCTCGCGCGGGAACGGGTTGATCGTGGTGAGGGCAGGGACCGCGATCCCGGCGATCTCGTAATCCCCGAACCCCGCGATCCAGATGTCGCCCGGCACGGCCACGCCCCGGCGCTGACATTCCGTCAGCGCGCCAAAGGCCGACAGGTCCGACACGCAGATCACGGCCTCGGTGTCCGGGAGCGTGTCCAGAAGCCGCCCCATCGCATCCGCGCCTTCCCGCATCGAAATCGGCGGTGCGCCCGCGTCGATCAGGCGGCTTGGGTCCAGCCCCTGCGCCCGCATCGCGGCGACAAAGCCCTCGCGCCGGTCTGTGCCGCGTGTGTCGCGGTCGGCGTCGCCGCCGATGAAGGCGATCCGCGTCGCGCCCTGCCGGACGAAATGGTCGATCATCCCCCGCACCGCATCGGCGTTGGAAAACCCCACAACATGCCCGATTGGCTGGGCGGGCAGATCCCAGGTCTCGATCACCGGAAGGCCCGCGTTCTCCAACAGCCGCCTTGCGCGCGGAGTATGCC
>JBKBVC010000259.1:0-3881 GCA_046289805.1 Tabrizicola sp. | reverse complement strand
GCCGGTCCAGCCTCCGGACCGTCAGGCTGCCCGACCAGCTGTCGGCATCGCCCTGGGCCGAGCGCAGCCGGAAATCGGCACTCGTGACCTTCGTCCCGTCGGCCAGCGGCAGCACCACCGGCGCCCCGTCCGGGGCAGCAAGGCGGCCGCTGACCTCCAGCCGCTCGGGCACGCCATCCGCAGCGATCTCGGCCGCGCCGGTCAAGGCCAGGGACCTTGCGGCCAGGTCGAAACGGTCCACCCGCACCCGCCCGCCGGCGCTGCGCCAGGCATCCAGCTTCAGGCCGACCTCGGTGCCGAAGAAATCCACCAGGTCCGGCGCCAGCATCGGCGCGAGATCTCCCGCAAGGTCGGCACCAAGGCGGTTCCCGCCGTCCTCCGCCCGCAGCGTGACCGTGCCGGCCAGCCGGTCGGCGCCATCGGTCGCAAGCGAGACAACGGCCGCGAAATCGTCGATCGGCCCCTGGCCTTCGATCTGCAACCGCGCCGAGGGCGCGCCGGGGATGCCCAGAAGACTGGCCGCGATCCCGCCCGCCGCCTCTTCGGCCCGGAGCGACAATTTCAGGTCTCGCGTCGCATTGGAATAGGCCGCGTCCAACCGCACCACGCCCGAGGGGCCGTCGCCGGTGCGGATCAGCTCCAGCATCGCCTGCCCCTCGCCCCCGGCCAGTTGCAGCGAGGCCGACAATGTGCCCGTGACCGGCTGGCCAAGGATGTCCGGGGCCAACTCGATCCGGTCGGCAGCGACCTTCTCGATGTCGATGGAAACCGGCAGTTCGGGCAGGCTGAACCCGGCCGCCTCGGGCGCGGGCACCGCATCGGCCGAGGCGACGGGCGCGCGGGCGACGATGATCTCGTCGGCGGAAAGTTCGTTGACTACCACCTCGCCCGACAGAAGCGCCGAGCGGGACCAGTCCAGCACCACGCCGTTCAGCGTGATCCAGATGCCCTGGTCGTCGGCGATGGTCAGTTGCTCGATCGTGGCCTGGGCCGAGAGCGCCCCGGCAAAGCCCGTCACCGTGACCTTGCGCCCGGCGCCGGACAGCGTGTCCTCCAGAAAGGCGGTCAGGTAGTCGCGGTCGTCCTGCTCTTGCGCCTGGGCGGGCAGGGCGAGCAGGCAGAGCGCGAAGGCCAGCGCGCGCCGCATCAGAAGGACTGCCCCAGACCGACATAGATCTGCACCCCGTCGCCGGTGGTGCCGCTGATCGGTGCCGCCACGTCCAGCCGGATCGGGCCAAGCCCGGTGTCATAGCGCAGCCCCAGCCCGGCGCCGGCATGGGACCTGGACAGATCACCGCCGAAGCTGTCGACCCCGATGCTGCCCCAATCGACAAAGCCGACCACCCCGATCCGTTCGGTCACGCTGGCGCGCAGTTCCACCGAGGCGGCAAGGAAGCGGTTGCCGCCGATCAGGAATTGCGGCCCGATGCCCCGCGTCACTGCTACCCCCAGCGAGCGGTAGGGCTGGCCGCGCACCGTGCCGCCCCCGCCCGAGAAGAACAGGTCGCTGCGCGGCGTTTCCAGCAGGGTCGTGGCGAACACCGCCCCGGCCTGCGCCCGCGCCGCGATCACGAAACGGCCCTCGGCGCCGAGGCTGCGGTAGATGCGCCCGTCCAGCGTGGCGCGCAGGCCCGACCCGGTGGTGCCGAAGCCCAGGAAGGGCTTGGCCGTGGCGTCGATGTAGAAACCCTTTGTCGGATCAGTCGTCACATCGCGCCGGTCCCAGGTCAGCCCGACCGGTAAAGACAGGTTGCGGAAGTCGAACCGCCCGCCGGGATCGCGCCCCCGCGCGGCGGAATAGGTCAGACCGGCCCGCGCCGTCAGCTGTTCGGAAAAGACATGGGAAAACCGCAGGCCGAAGCTGAAGGCGTCGAGGGTGTAGTCGATCTCGTCCTCATGCGCATAGGACAGGAGCAGCCCCGCCGTCGTGTCGGGGCTTAGCGTGGCGGGCCGATCCAGCGTGACCTCGGCATGATAGTCGATGCCGCTGAGGCTGGTGCCGATATTGGTGATCTCGCCCTTGAGCCCCAGCCTTTCCCCCCCGCCCAGAAGGTTGCGGTGCAGCCAGGCGGCGGAAAGCGACAAGCCATCCAGGCTGGCAACCTCGACACCCAGCGAATAGCGACGCGGCTTCTGCTCGACCACGGTCGCAGTGATGCCCAGAAGATCCGGCGCAGTGATCCGCTCGTCTTCCGTCAGCGCGACCGACGAGAAGATGCCGGTGCGGCGCAGCCGCGTCTCGGCCCGGCGCAGTTCGGTCTCGCTGAAGGTCTCGCCCTCGGGCAGGCCGGCGATCTTGCGGATGCGCGCTTCGCGCATGCGCCGTTCGCCGTTTACGGTAAGCGGCCCGAAGCGCAGCCGGGGCCCGGGCGTCAGGCCGACATCGGCGTCGATCCGCCGGGCGGCATGATCGGCGAGGACTCTCTCCGCGCCCACGAAGGCCTTGGCATGACCGGCCTCGCGCCAGGCAGCAATGGCGACATCGACCGCCGATTGCACCTGGCCGCTTTCCGCCGGAGCGCCGGTGCGGAAGCCTTCGGGCAGCTCGGTCCCCGGCGCGAGGGGGGCGATTCGCGCCTGGCCGAACCGGAAGGGCGGGCCGGGGTCGACCTGGATGCGGATGGTCGAGATCGCGCGCGGCGCCTCGAGCGCCGGGATTGCCGCCGCCTCGCGCCCGTCGATCAGGATGCGGATATCGACCGAATAGTGGCCCCTGGCGTACAGCGCCGCGAGGATATGCGCATAATCCGACCGCGCCGCCGCCAGCAGGTCCTGTGGATCGGTCTGGCCCTGGGCTTGCAGCGCCCGGACCATGGCCGCCTCGGTCACCGCCTTCGTCAGCGCCTCGGACCCGCCGGCAACCGAGATGTCCAGCCGGTCGAGCGCCAGCCCTGGGGATGCCGCCAGGATCCCGGCCAGAAGGCCAAGCGCGCACCGGAGCCGCGATGTCTTCGGACCGGCGTGCATCCAGCCTGACCCCTCCCCTCGTGTTCCTTCGGACTATTGCAGCTTGCGCAGAACCCTTCAATCGGGGGAAAGCCGGTCGGCATCCTCCGGTTCCCGGCAAGCCGTCATCAGCCTGTGACAGGACCGTAGCATCACCGCCGCGAAACTGGAGGATTGCGGATGATCGAAGACGCATACGACCTGGATGAAGCCTATCAGATCAACGGCCCCGAGGATGCCCGGCGCATGTACGGCGACTGGGCGCAGACCTACGACGAAAGCTTCGGCGCAGCCTGGGGCTACATCGCCCCGCGCGAGATCGCGGCGATCCTGAAGGGCGAGATCGCGCAAGGGGCCGAGATCCTGGACATCGGCGCGGGCACCGGCCTCGTGGCGGAACACCTGCGCGGGCTGACAGTGGACGCGCTGGACATCACGCCCGAGATGCTGGAGGTCGCGCGGCCAAAAGGCCTGTATCGCAAGCTGATGCTGGGCGACCTGACCAAGGCCTTGGATATCCCCGACGCGAGCTACGACGCGGTCGTCAGCTGCGGCACCTTCACCCACGGCCATGTCGGCCCGGAATGTATCCCCGAGCTCCTGCGCATCACCCGCCCCGGCGCGGTCTTTGCCTGCGGCACCATCGGCCCGGTGCTGGACGGGGCCGGGTTCGGGTCCGAACTCGCCCGCATGGTGGCGCATGGCCGGATCACCCCGGTCGCCTGGCGCGACATCCCGATCTACGAGGGCGCGGACCATCCGCACAAGGACGACCGCGGTCTGGTGATGGTGTTCCGCCGGGTCTGAGGCCCGGAAGGAAACGACCCGATCCGGGTCATGTCTTGAGTAAAGACATGATTCTCTTGGCTACCTTCGGCGTCGGCAGGCCCGGGTCGGGCCATGCCGTGCGGACTGCGGTCTGGAAGCTGGAGGAG
>JBKBVC010000258.1:0-3890 GCA_046289805.1 Tabrizicola sp. | reverse complement strand
GTCGTCGCCGCTGAGGGTGGTGAGGTCGATGAGGCTGATCGCCTTCAGAAGCCACGCCGCCTGATACTCCTTCTTCACCGACCGGCGGCCGGGGAGCGTGGCGGCGCGGCGTTCGATGGCCGAGGTGTTGGCCTGGACCGAGGCCACCCAGTCGAGATCGAGCGCCATGCCGGGGTTCCGGGCATGGGTGACCTGGGGCAGAAGGCCGGTCGCCGTGGTGGAGAGGGTGGTCATCGTCTCTGGATCCATCGCAGTGTCCGCGGTGCCCCCCCACCCCATCCCTCCCCCACGAGAGGGGGGAGGTAGGCGCGAGGCGGTGCAGGCAGTTCTGTGCGGACGATGGCATGCCAAGCCCGTGAGTGGCAAGGGCCGGGCTGGCTGTTTTCTGACCGGATGGTCAAAAATCAGGGATCGGGCCGTTCCTGACCCAGGGTGGCCCAGGGCTGGCCGGTGCCGCTGTCGGGGATGTCGGGGTCTGCCTCACCGCGCAGGATCAGGGTCTTGGCGAGGAACAGGGCCGAGATCGGCGCGGTCAGCAGGAGGAACAGGGTGATGAGCCATTCCTGGATGCTGATCATGCCGCCCTGCGGCAGGTCACCGATCGACGAGGCGAGAAGGGCCGCGCCGACGCCGATGGTGGTGGCCTTGGTCGGTGCGTGCAGGCGCTGCATCGGGCGGGGCAGGCGCAGAAGGCCCCAGGAGCCGACAAGGGCGAATATGCCGCCGCCGACCAGGCCCGCGGCAACAAGGAGTTCGATGGCCGTCTCGAGGATCGGGGTCATTCGATGATGCTCCCCCGCAGGAGGAACTTGCAGTAGGCGACCGTGCCGACAAAGCCGGTCAGGGCCAGAAGGACGGCGGCCTCGAGGTAGAGACCGGTCCCGGCCCAGATGCCGTAGAGGACGACAAGGGCGATGGCGTTCACCGTCATCGTGTCAAGCGTCACGATCCGGTCGGTCAGGGTGGGCGCGGTGAAGAGCCGCCAGATGTTCAGGACCAGCGCGAGCGCGATGCAGACGGTCATGAACAGAAGCGCATAGGACAGGATCATTCGAAAATCCTTTTCAGGCGGGCCTCGTAGCGGGACTTGATCTGGTCGCGGACCGAGTCGGGGTCGGGAGCGTGCAGGGAATGGATCAGCAGGGCCCGACCGCAGGCCGACATGTCCGAAGTCAGCGTGCCGGGCGTCATGGTGATGGTGCCGGCCAGGAGGCTGACCGCCTCGGGCGATTTCAGGTCGAGCGGCACGGTGATCCAGCGTGACTGCACTTTGTCGCGCGGGATGAACAGGATGACGTAGGCGACCTGGAAGTTGGCGACGATGATGTCCCAGAAGACCAGCATCGTATAGCCGAAGAGCCGCACGGGGTGGTGGACCCGCGCGCGGTTCGGCCACCAGGCCGAGGTGACGAGCGGCAGGATCGTCGCGAGGATGATCGCCATCACCAGGCTGCCGAGCTTCCACTGGTTCACCAGCATGAACCACAGGACGACCAGCGTCAGCGACAGGTAGGGATGCGGGAAGAGGCGCTTCAGCACGGGTCAGCCTCCCTCACCGAGTCGATTTGCGGCGATGTAGTCCTGCGGTGCGTAAAGGCCTTCCGCGGTGATCCCGAGCCAGCCGGTAACGGGTCCGGCCAGCAGGGTCAGCGCGACAACGCCCGCCAGAAGGCCGAAGGTGGCGGTGAAGGCCAGCCCCTCGGGCGCGCGCTCGTCGGGCTGCGCCTCCATCGCCGAGGGTTTCCAGAACAGGGTGGAGCCGGCGCGGGCATAGCCGAGGATCATCAGAAAGGAGGAGACGAGGATCACGCTCCAGACCAGCGGCGCCTGATCGCGGAAGGCGTCGAGGATCAGCAGTTTGCCGAGGAAGCCCGACAGCGGCGGCATTCCGACCATAGCAATGGCCGCGGCCATGTAGAGCGCCGAGGTCAGGCCCGACTGGGCGATGGGAGGTGCCGTCTCGGTGAGCCGGGCATGGGTGCGGCGGCGGAGGACGAGGTCGGCCACCAGGAACATCGCGGCCGTCGCAAGCGTGGAATGCACGATGTAGTAGAGCGCCGCCGTGGTCGTGACCGGCGTGAAGGCGCCGATGGCGGTGAAGGCGGTGCCCATCGAGGCGATGCCCCCGAAGGCCACGAGGCGAGGCAGGGTCGAGGCGCCGAGGACTCCGATGGCGCCGACGACCAGGGTGACAAGGCCCGCGGGCAGGATCAGGGCGTGCAACAGCGTCCCGGTCGCAGGCAGGTCGGGCGGAAAGACCATGGCCCCGAAGCGCAGCGTGGCATAGGCGCCGACCTTGGTCATCACCGCGAACATGGCGGCGACGACTCCGGGCGCGTTGGCATAGGTGCCGGGCAGCCAGAATTGCAGCGGCACCAGCGCGCCCTTGATCGCGAAGACGAGGGTCAGGAGGACCGCCGTCACCCGCAGGAGGGCCGCGTCGCCCTCGGGCAGGGTGGGGAGTTTCTGCGCGAGGTCGGCGATGTTCAGCGTGCCGGTGACACTGTAGGTCAGCGCCAGCGCGAAGAGGAAGAGCGAGGAGCCGATCAGGTTGAAGGCCACATATTGCAACCCCGCCCGGGTGCGTTCGGACCCGCCGCCGTGGATCATCAGGCCGTATGAGGCGATGAGCAGGATCTCGAAGAAGACGAAAAGGTTGAAGGCGTCGCCGGTCAGGAAGGCCCCGCCGATTCCCATCAGCAGGAATTGCAGGAGCGGATGGAAATGCGCCCCCATCGCATCCCAGCCCGAGCCGATGGCATAAAGCACCACCGCCAGCGCCAGCGCGGCAAGGAGCATGACCATCATCGCCGACAGCCGGTCGAGCACCAGCACGATGCCGAAGGGCGCGGGCCAGTCGCCGAGGAAATAGACCTGCGGCCCGTGGGTCGAGGCCGACCAGAGAAGCGAAAGCGCGATGGCGTTCAGGAGCAGGATCGAGGTCACCCCCGCGACCCGCTTGAGCAGGAGGTCGTTGCGCATGGCAGTGACCATGAGCCCGGCCATGAAGGCCGGCAGCACGACCGGCGCGATGATCCAGTGGCCCATCATGTCCGGCCCTCCGCTGCATCGTCCTGGTCGGAGTCGTCCGGGTTCCCGTTTGACATGTTCACCCGGTCATGGCCCGATTCGAGGAAGCCGCCGATGGCCATGATCATGATGACGGCGGTCATCCCGAAGGAGATGACGATGGCGGTCAGCACCAGCGCCTGGGGCAGGGGGTCGGTATAGGTCTCGCCGGTGCCGATGATCGGCGCCCGGTTCTGCACGAGCCGCCCGGATGCAAAGATGAAGACGTTGACCGCATAGCTGAGCATTGTCAGCCCCAGGATCACCGGAAAGGTCCGCAGGCGCAGGGTCAGATAGATACCTATGGCGGTCATGACCCCGATGGCGATGGCGACGAGGGCTTCCATCAGCGGCTCTCCTGCGGGGCTTCGGTGTCATAGGCGCGGGTGTTCGCCGCCTCTCCCGTCCGCTGCGCCAGTCGAGACAGCGAGGCAAGCGCCAAGAGCACCGCGCCAAGGACGCAGAGGAACACGCCGAGGTCGAAGATTGCGGCGGTGGCCAGTTCGAATTCCTCCAGCGGCCAGAGGTGGACGTAGTCGTAGCCCGAGGTCAGGAAGGGCAGTCCGAAGGCCCAGGCGCCTGCACCCGAGAGCGTGGCGATCAGCACGCCCCAGCCGATCAGCACATGGTGGTCGTAGCGCTGGCGGGCGTGGCTCCAGACATAGCCCGATGCCATGTATTGCATAAGGTAGGCGATGGCAAAGACGAGGCCCGCGACGAAGCCGCCGCCGGGCATGTTGTGGCCGCGCAGGTAGATGTAGACGCCGACCATCATCGCCATGGGCAACAGAAGCCGGGTCGAGACGACCAGCATCATCGGG